>JAZRCJ010000019.1:0-21846 GCA_045659705.1 Faecalimonas sp. | reverse complement strand
CATGTTTCTATCTACAGATTCCAGTAGGACATGTAGAGGCAGGACTCCGTACGTATAATATCTATTCACCATATCCGCAAGAATTTAATAGACAAGCAGTAGGCATTATTAGTCAATATAATTTCGCTCCAACAGAACTTTCAAAAGAGAACCTTTTGAGAGAAGGAAAGAATCCAGAATCTATCTATGTGACAGGTAATACTGCGATTGATGCGTTAAAAACAACTGTACGTGAAGAATATACTCACCCAGAATTAGAGTGGGCAAAAGATAGTAGATTAATCTTAATTACAGCGCATAGAAGAGAAAATCTCGGGGAACCGATGAAAAATATGTTCCGTGCGATTAAGAGAGTTATGGACGAGCAACCAGATGTGAAGGCAATCTATCCGATTCATATGAATCCTGTGGTTCGCGAGACGGCGGATGCTATTCTAGGTGGAGACGAAAGAATTCGTATCATTGAACCATTAGATGTGTTGGATTTCCACAACTTCCAAAGCCGTAGCCACTTAATTCTTACAGACTCTGGTGGAATACAAGAAGAAGCACCAAGTCTTGGAAAGCCGGTGTTAGTAATGAGAGATACTACGGAAAGACCAGAAGGTATTGCAGCCGGGACTTTAAAATTAGTTGGAACAGAAGAAGAAACAATCTACACAGAGTTTAGCAGATTGTTGACAGATAAGGAAGCATACGATGCGATGAGTCATGCATCTAACCCTTATGGTGATGGTCATGCGTGCGAACGTATTGCAGATATATTAGAAAAAATGTAAAAAGGGAGAAAAGTTGTGAAGATAGGAATTGTTACGACATGGTTTGAAAGAGGAGCAGCGTATGTAAGTAAGATTTATATGGAGTTGTTGCAAAAAGAAGGTCATGAAGTGTTTATTTATGCTAGAGGAGGAGAAAATCATCCGTCTATCAAAGCGGCTTGTTGGAATGCGGAAAATGTGACAAGAGATGTTGCGTATGGGGATGGAAGTCTCAATATTCGAAAATTTAGCAAATGGGTTAAAAACAATGAAATAGAAGCACTTCTTTTTAATGAACAACATAATTTTGAAAATGTTGCGGATGCAAAAAAGCGTTTTCCAAATATTAAAATTGGAGCGTATGTGGATTACTATACAGAAAATATTATTCCATGGTATAACATTTATGATTTTTTAATTTGTAACACTCATAGACATATGGAAGCGATGAAGAAACATCCTCAATCTTTTTACGTTCAGTGGGGAACCAATGTGGATTTGTATCAGCCACAACCAACAGAAGAGAGACCACTTACATTTTTCCATTCAGTAGGGATGTCTGCGAGAAAAGGAACGGATATTTTGGTGGATGCTTTTATTGAAGGAAAGTGTTATGAACAATCCAAACTGGTTATACATACACAAATTCCGATACACACAGTTTGTAAATATACGAAAGAAGAATTAGAACAATACAATGTTGAAGTAATCGAAAAGACGGTAACAGCACCAGGGTTGTATTACATGGGGGACGTTTATGTCTATCCGACGAGACTTGATGGCTTGGGATTGACAATGTATGAAGCATTGGCATCGGGATTGCCTGTCATTACAACAAATTTCCCACCAATGAATGAAGCAGTTACGAATGATATTGGGAAACTAGTAAATGTACGCGATTTTTATTGCAGAGGTGATGCATATTATTATCCAATGGCAATTTGTGATACAGAAAGTTTGATTGAAAGCATGAATTGGTATATGGCACATCCGGAAGAACTAAAAGAACAAAAGAATAAAGCAAGACAATATGCTGAGAAATATTATGACATTTCTAAAAAAAGTGCAAGAGTTTCTGAAGTTTTTGCACAAGCAGAAATTAGACCATTAGACGTGCAAGTATATAAAAGTATTAAAAAACATTACGGGTTTGCCAATAGTGATTTTATGAATAAATTACGAAAAAGCAGAAAGTTAAGAATGATTATTAATAAAGTTAAAAGAGGATAAAATATGGAAAAGCAACGCAACAATTCAATTGATATTTTTAGATATGTGTGTGCCATTTTGGTGGTAATTATTCATACAGAACCTTGGTTTGTTCAAAATTATCCAGTTGGATTTGCTTTGCGAGATATTTACGCACGAGTTGCGGTTCCATTCTTTTTTGTTGTTTCTGGATATTTTTATGCCAAAAAGGTTTCAAATGGGGCGAAGGCTCTTGTTCCATTTGTTAAAAACCTTTTAATAACCTATCTAATATGGAGCGTTCCATATTGGATGATAAATATGTGGGTTTGGTATAATGCGAGAGAGTCTTTGGGATATATTCTAGGACGATTGGTGCGCGACTTCTTTATATTTGGGAGTTTTTCGCATTTTTGGTTTTTTTGTGCCTTGATTTATGCGGCGATTATGTATACGGTATTGCGAAAGATTATAGGAGAAAAGGCAATGTGGATCATTGCAATTCTTTTGTATGTTGTAGGCTGCTTGGGAAGCGCATATTACAAATATGGGAATGAAATTCCTGTTTTAAGAGACTTGTATAATTTGGCTGATTTTACTGCCATTCGTAGAATTTTCATGACAGGATTTTCGTTTTTTGTATTGGGAGATATTATCACAAGAGTAGAAGAAAGGTGTAGTGCGAAGAAGACGGGGAAAGCCACTACAGTATTATCTATTTTGATAGTTGTGCTTTATGTATGTGAAAAGCTAATTATAGTGTGTGGAATCAAAGGGTATACGGATGTAGTTAATACAATTTTCTTGTATCCGTTAGTAGCAGTTATCTTTTTATGGTTGCTTCGACATCCAATGAAAAAAGCAAAAGAATTAGGGACTAATGCCAGAATGTGCGCCAACTTTATATATTACATTCATTGGGCTTTTATTCTTGTCATAACACGAGTGTGGCCAAGATTCTTTGGGGCAAGCATATCGTCAGAAGCGTTGTTTTTTATGACGTCAGGCGTGCTAACGGTCGTTGGATTTTTGTTTGCACAAACGAAAGTTGGGAAGAAAATTATTGTTTAAATATTAGGAGAGATTATTAAATGAAGAGTCAGATAAAGAGCGGAGTGGTTCTTTCTTATGTATACATAGGAATTGGCATATTGGCGGGGTTACTTTATACACCGCAAATGCTACGTATGATGGGAGAAAGTGAATATGGTTTGTATACGCTTGCAACTTCAATAATTGCATATCTCTCTTTCTTGGGTCTAGGGCTTGAAAGTGCATTTATTAGGTATACTGCGAAATATATTGCGCTTGAAGATAAGACGTCAGCAGAGAAACTAGGAGGCATGTTTTTGATTCTTTACACACTTATTGCAATAGTGACAATGGTGTGTGGAGTTGTTGTGTCAAATAATCTTGGTTTGTTTAGCAATACATTAACTTCTACAGAAGTTGGTAAACTGAAGATATTAACATTGATTCTCACTTTTAATTTGGCTATTAGTTTTCCAATGGGTGTTTTTGGAGCGGCTATTACAGCGCATGAAAGATTTACGTTCAGAAAGGTTGTCTCCATTATTAGAGAAATCTCTCTTCCTATCGTTACTTTGATTTTTCTTTATCTAGGGTACCGTTCCATCGGACTAGTAGTTATCCATTTAGTGTTTAATATTTTGGTACTATTATCTGATTTGATTTACGCTGTAAAAGTGTTGGACTATAAACCTAGATTTGTTCGATTCGATAAGTCGTTAATGAAAGAAATCTTCAAATATACAATTTTTATCTTTATAGGTGTAATTGTAGATAGAATTAGTAATTCTACTAATAGCATGGTACTTGCGGCAACTTCTGGTACGGTAGCGGTAGCAGTTTTTAATGTCGGCATGCAGATATATAATTATTATTTGAATTTTTCGGCATCAATAGGCTCTTTTTTCTTTCCGCGAATCGTGGGAATGACCTTTACAGGAAAAAGCGATGAGGAAGTTTCAGATTTATTTATTAAGGTGGGTCGTATTCAATTATATGTTATGGCTTTGATATGCAGTGGATTTATCGCTTTCGGACGTGATTTTATTCGATTGTGGGTTGGAGAATCTTATATGATGGCGTACTATATCATTGTTATTGCCATGGTGCCAACGTTAATTAATCGTAGTCAAACTTTAGGGCCGCAGATTTTGCAGGCGAGAAATAAGCATCAATTTCGTGCTGTTATGTATCTCATTATTACTGTGATAGATATTCTGATTAGTATCCCGTTAGCTATGAAGTGGGAGGGTGTAGGTGCAGCCATAGGTACGGCTGTAGCTACTATTCTAGGTCCGATTATAGTTATGAATATTTATTATGCAAAAAAAATGAATCTTGATATAAAGAGATATTGGCAAAATACCATTCCTATGTTGTTGAAAATCGCTGTGATTGCAGTGATAGGTTTTGTCATGAATTGTTTTTGGAAAGCAACCAATTGGGTAATTTTATGCATTCAAATTTCACTTTATGGAATTGTGTATGTTGTAGTTGTCTATAAAATTCTTTTTAATCAATATGAAAGACAATTAGTACAAGGTATACTTAATAAGTTGCGAAGGAAATGATGGTAGATATGAAAAAGTTAATTAGAAAAATGGCTGAAAAAATCTTTCAGTCATCGTGGTACCCAAATAAAAAAATACTATTAGAAAGTGTTCCAGATATGAGCTGTCAAACATATCCAGTTTTTCAGCATATGTTAAAAGAACATTTGAATGATGAATACAAACTTATTTGGCTGGTGAATGATAAAAGCGAATTTAAAGATGTGCATATCAAAAATGTTCAATTTGTGAATTATGCTACAAAAAGCAAGTGGGAATGTTTTAAAAGATTATATCTCATATGGACATCAAGAGTGATACTTTATGCAAAAAGATATATAGGTAAAATTTCCCCAAACCAACTGTATGTTTATTTAATGCATGGAGCATGTATTAAATCAAAGTTGAAACATGAGCATGAAAATGCTGTAAACGAAAGCGATGCATGTATTACACTTTCTCCGTTTTTGCTAGAGTATGATATTGTTGAGGAGCATATACCTAGAGAGAATTTTATTATTACGGGATATCCAAGAAATGATTTTTTGTTTTTGGAAGAGGATTATACAAAAAAAGTGTTTCCTAATACCTCTTATGATAAGCTGATTTTATGGATGCCTACATTCAGAAAAACTAGTGATGGTAGAGTGGATTCGCAGTTTGATATGCCTTTGGGAATTCCTTGTTTGTATTCAGAAGAAGATTGCATAAAGGTAAATGAAGCATTAGAGAAACAAAACATTTTATTGGTGTTAAAACCACATCCAGGGCAAGATGTTTCCTTGATTAAAAGTATTGATTTATCTAATTTTGTCATTATCTATGACAAGGATCTAAAAGAAAAAGGCGTTCAACTTTACCAATTTGTAGGATCTACAGATGCGTTGATTACAGATTATTCTTCCATCTATTATGATTATCTTTTGACACAGAAGAAGATAGGTATTACTACAGATGATTTTGATGCATATTCAGAGGATACAGGGTTTGTGTTCGAAAATGTGTTTGATATATTGGTAGGAAAGTATATGAACAATTCAGATGAGTTTGTAGAGTTTATTCAGTATGTGGCATCTGATGAAGATGATTTGGTTGAAGAGCGAAACAGAGTTAGTAGGTTAGTTCATGCACATCATGATAATAAGTCGACAGAGCGAGTTTATAATTATATTATTGATGAGTTACATAGACGATACAAATAACAAAAATCAAAGAAAGGGATAATAGAATGAAAGTAGTATTGTTGGCAGGCGGATATGGGACAAGAATATCTGAAGAATCAGCTTTAAAACCGAAGCCGATGATTGAAATTGGAGGTATGCCTATTATCTGGCACATTATGAAGACATATTCTCATTATGGAATTAATGAGTTCGTTATCTGTGCAGGATATAAGCAACATGTAATTAAAGAATGGTTTGCAGATTATTTTCTTCACACATCGGATATCACATTTGATTTTACAAACGGTAATGAAATGATTGTACATAATAAAAAAGCAGAGCCATGGAAGGTGACTATTGTGGATACTGGCCTTAATACAGAAACAGGTGGCCGTGTGAAGAAGATAAAAGATTATGTTGGTGATGAAACTTTTATGCTTACCTATGGAGATGCAGTAGGAGATGTGAATGTCGAAGAAGTGTTAAAACAGCATCGTGAAAGTGGAAAAATTGGTACAGTAACCGTATATAATTTTGGACAGAATAAAGGTGTTTTAGATATCGCAGACAATGGAATGGTGAATTCTTTCCGTGAAAAATCTGACTTAGATGGAAACCTGATTAATATAGGATTCTTTGTGTTTGAACCACAGATTTTTGACTATATTGCAGGCGACGATACAAGTTTTGAGGGCGAACCTTTAGAGGCATTGGTTGCAGAAAATCAGTTAAAAGCATACAAACACAAAGGTTTCTGGCAATGTATGGATACATTGAGAGAAAAACAACAATTAGAGAAACTGTGGGATTCTGGAAAAGCACCATGGAAGTTGTGGGAGTAAGGAAGATATGGGATTTGATTTAAGTTATTACAAAGGTAAAAAAGTATTTGTTACAGGCCATACCGGATTTAAAGGTTCTTGGCTTTGCAAGATATTAACCAATGTTGGGGCAGAAGTGACTGGGTATTCTCTAAAGCCTCCTACATCTCCATCATTGTTTGAGATTGCAGAGATAGAAAAGGACATCACTTCCGTGATTGGCGACATTAGAGATTATAAAGCGTTAAAGGAAGCGTTTGATAAAGCACAGCCAGAAGTAGTACTTCATTTGGCAGCACAACCGATTGTTCGCGATAGTTATAAAGACCCTGCATACACATATGAAACAAATGTAATGGGTACTGTGAACATCTTAGAGTGTGTTCGCAATAGTGATTGTGTAAAAACATTTCTTAATGTTACAACAGACAAAGTGTATCTAAATAAAGAATGGGAATGGGGTTACAGAGAAAACGAAGAGTTAGATGGATTTGATCCGTATTCCAACTCGAAGTCTTGTTCTGAATTAGTAACACATAGCTATAAGAATAGCTTCTTTGCGGATGAAAAAGTAGCTATTTCTACAGCTCGTGCCGGTAATGTAATCGGTGGTGGTGATTTTGCTAATGACCGTATTATTCCGGATAGTATTAGAGCGGCTCTTGACAAGAAGGATATTATCGTTAGAAATCCGTTTTCAACAAGACCATATCAGCATGTATTAGAACCATTGTATGCATATCTTATGATTGCAGCTATGCAAGAGCAAGATAGAAAGTATGCTGGTTATTATAATGTGGGTCCGGATGATAGAGATTGCTTCCAAACAGGTGCATTAGTAGATGTATTCGTAAAGCATTGGGGCGAAGGAATGCAATGGATCAACTGCTCAGATAATGGACCTCACGAAGCGAATTTCTTGAAATTAGATTGCTCGAAATTAAAGACTACGTTTGGTTGGAAACCAAAATGGGATCTTGATAAAGCTATTGAAAAAGTAGTAGAGTGGAGCAAGTGCTGGGCAACTGGCGGAGATGTAAGAGCTTGTATGGACAAGCAGATTCAAGAGTTTGTGAATGCAGAATAGAGAAAGGATGTAGTAAAGAGATGATTAAAGTATCAAGAGGTTGTTGTGGTGAAGAAGAATTAGCACAGGTAAAAGAAGCGTTTGAATATGGTTACTTTGGCCTTGCGTACAAAGTGAATGAATTTGAAGAAGAATTAAAGAAATATATTGGGACAGATCGAGAAGTGATTGCGGTAAACACAGGTACTTCTGCACTTCAGATTGCCCTTGATGCAGCGGGTGTTACAGAAGGAGACGAAGTAATACTACCTTCTTTTACATTTGTAGCAACAGCACAAGCGATTTCTCAGTGTGGTGCAACACCTGTCTTTTGTGAAGTGCATAAAGATACTATGCTTATTGATTTGGCAGATGTAGAGAAAAAAATTACAGCAAAAACTAAAGCTATTATGCCAGTACACTATGCAGGTGCTCCATGCGATATGGATGCTCTTATGTCATTAAAAGAAAAATACAATGTTAGAATCATTGAAGATGCAGCACATGCAATTGGTAGTACATATAACGGAAAAAAAGTGGGATCTTTTGGAGACATCACCTGTTTCAGTTTTGACTCTATCAAAGTCATGACTTGTGGTGAAGGTGGAGCAATTGTAACAGATGATGTAGAGCTTGCAGAAACCATCCGCAAAAAAAGATTGTTGGGTATTGATAGAAAGACCATGCATACGAAAGATTGGAAGAAGCGTTCATGGATTTATGATGTTCCACATCTAGGATATCGCTACCACATGAGTAATATCAATGCAGCGATTGGTTTGGCACAACTTAAAAAGTTGGATGACTTTATTGCTCACAGAAGAAATGTCTGTGCAATCTATAAGCAAGAGCTTGCAGGAGTAGAGGGAATTCAGCTTCCAATTGCCGAATTTGATACAATTGCACCGTTTATGTTCGTTATACAAGTAAAAGAAGGTAAACGTGATGCGTTGAAACAGTGTTTGTCTGATCATGATATTGAAAGTGGTATTAGTTATATACCATGTCACCACTTCACATTCTATATGGGTGAGGATAAACTTCCAGTTACAGACAAAGTATTTGAAGAAGTGTTATGCTTGCCGATACATTACGAATTAACAGACGATGATGTGAAAGAAGTTGCAAGTTGTATTAGAAAATTTTTCACAGAGCAATAGGGAGAAGAACAATGGTTCAAAAATTTGAATTTCAAGAACTAGATTTAAAAGGTGCATATTACATAAAACCGTTTTTTGCATCTGATGATAGAGGTGGCTTGATTAAGGACTATAACATAGACACTTTCGCGGCAAATGGTATCACACATGATTTAAAAGAGGTGTTTTATACCATTTCAAAAAGAGGCGTTATTCGTGCCACTCACTTCCAATTAGTGAAACAACAGGCGAAGTTGGTTCGTTGTGTCAGTGGACATGTATATGATGTTATTGTTGATTTGCGCCCGGATTCACCTACTTTTGGGAAGTGGCAAGGGTTCCATCTCACAGGCGACAACATGGATATGTTATTGGTGCCACCATACTTTGGACATGGATATCTTGTGATTGAAGATTCTGTGGTTAGTTACAAATGTGCGGAAGTATTCTATGGCGAAGGCGATTCTGGTATTATGTATAACGATCCAGATATCGCTATTGAATGGCCAATGGAATTGATTGGTGGAAGAGAAAACCTTATCATTAGTGAAAAGGACTTGAATCTGATGAGTTTTGAAGATTATAAGAGAATGTAGGAGAAAAGAATGTCAATATTTATTTTGCTTTTTTTCATAATGATATTATTCAATAATAAGTTGACGAAAAATATAAATGTTGAGTATATGTCAAAAAATAACACCACTGCCATAAAGGGTTTTTTTGTGATGATGGTCTTTTTTGTACATACGACAGATTATCTCACATTTAATAAAACTACAGATTGGTTATTTGTTAACTTGCCAGTGCAAATGGGGCAAATGAAAGTTTTACCGTTCCTTTTTTATTCGGGTTATGGTGTAATGGCCTCTATAATAAAGAAGGGCGAAAGTTATATTAAGGCCTTTGGGAAAAATCGAATTTTGAGATTATTAATTCAGTTTGATATTGTCGTATTGACATATTATGTGATTGGAACAGTCTTGGGTAAACAATATGATTGGAAGAGGGTCTTATTGTCGCTCGTTGCATGGGAAGAATTAGACAATAGCAATTGGTATATTTTTATAGCATTGTTGACTTATGTTTTTACATATCTTTCTTTCTTAATTTTTAAAAACAGAAAAATAGCACTTGGTAGTGTGTTTGTGTTGTCAGCAATCCAAGTTGTTTTATTTTTGAAATTTGGATGGAAGAGCAACACGTGGTATTCTTTAACGTTGTTTTATGCGTTAGGAATGTTTTATTGTGCAGTGAAAGATAAGCTTGATAATATATTAAGGAATAACAAAGTTTGGTGGATTTGTACAGTTGGTAGTGTGGCATTGTTTATAGTGGCATATCCATATCACTTGATACATTTTGTATTAACAGAAGTATATTATACACTTTTTATGATAATCATTATATTGGTTTCCATGAGGGTATCATTTGATAACAAAATTCTGTTGTGGTTGGGAGAAAATACTTTTCTGATATACATATTGCAACGTATACCTATGAATATTTTGGAAGCAATAGGTGTGTCAAATAAGTACATGTTTTTTGTGGTGTCGCTGATAATTACACTTTTACTTACTTTGTTATATCAAAAATTATTTGAACAGATTGATAAGAAGTTGTTTCAAAGGAAAAGAGGATGAGTCAATGAAAGAAAATCCTAAATTCAGTATTGTTGTTCCGAGTTACAACAGGGCATATATCTTGGGACGTTTATTCGAGAGTTTAGTTGAACAAACATATAGAGATTTTGAAGTTTTATTAATTGATGATGGTTCGACAGATAATACTGAAGAAGTCTGTTGTAGTTATCAAGAAAAGTTAAATATTAGATATTTTAAGAAAGAGAATGGTGGAAAACATACTGCATTAAACGTGGGTATTGAAAAGGCAGAAGGAGAATATTTTATCATTTTAGATTCTAAAAGTAGGTTGCTGCCTAATGCGTTGGAAAGGTTAGAGAGATTGTGGAGGCAAATTCCAGATAAAGAAAAGTTTGCAACTGTTTCGGCGAGAAGAGGCGTAGATGGAATTTTAGTGGGTACGCCTTTTCCACAACAAGAGTATGTGTCATCTATGACAGATTTCCATTTCCTTACTGGTTATAAGGAAGGTGGTGGATTGCGTGGATTTGGCGATTGTTTAATGTGCGATAGAACAGAAGTGATGAAAAAATATAGATTTCCAGAGTCTGAATTTACGAAATTTGTTCCAGAATATTATATTTATGATCAAATAGGTGAAGCATATAAGATGTATTGTGTCAATGAGATGCTTGAAGAGACTGAATATTTAGAAGATGGAATAACTAAAAATGCGGAAGCGTATTACAAAAAGAATTTTGTGGGTATATTGTATGGGGTTGCCAATCGTTTGGATGCAGTCTTGTACAAAAATAAGAAAATACCTTTAAAACCGAGGATTGAGGTATGGTTAACTTACTGGACGTATGTTGAATATGATAAACAACATATTGCACCACGAGTACAACACATGACAGCGCTTGGTGTAATTACTAAGATTTATTATATGCTACGAAGGAGAACAAAATAGGGAAATTGTGATGAATGCTTTATGGGATGCTCTAATACATAATCTAAAAGCACATGCTGATATTTTTATATGGTTTTTACCACTTGCGATTGTATTTTATGTGGTTTTGCGATTGTTGAAGGGTAAAGAAGGACGTTTCTGGTTGCTTTGCTTAAGTTTAACATGTGCAGGCATTATCGTTATGACTCTAGTGGGAAGACAGATGGGTGAGCCGATGTTTGCATGGCGACCGTTTGGCTCGTATATGGACATTTTTAAAAGTGGCAGTGCAGAGATGGCTTTGCAGTGTGTGTTCAATATCGGGATGTTTATCCCGTTAGGATTCCTATTGCCGAAGTGTTTTGAAACACTGAGAAGGAAAAGATATACTGTGCTGATTGCCATGGGTAGTTCGCTTCTGATTGAAGTGATTCAAGGAGCGCTTGGCATGGGGCTTTTTGAGATAGACGATGTAATGAATAATAGTATTGGTGCTGTTATTGGTGTGGGAATTTATGTTAAAATATGTATGAAATCTATAAAGAAATAGTAAGGCCTGCGCACGCGCGTAGGCTTTCTAAAGATAGAGGTAATGTCATGGGACAATTAATCACGGTATTTACACCGACTTACAACAGAAAAGAGAAGATTGTTCGCTGTTATGAGAGTTTAAGAGCGCAGACTTCCCATGACTTTGAGTGGGTAGTCATAGACGACGGCTCGACGGATGGAACTGGGGACCTTGTAAAAGCATGGCAAGAGGAAGAACATGACTTCCCGATTCGCTATTTCTATCAGGAACACGGTGGAGTCCATGTGGCTTATAATAGAGCAGTAAAGGAAGCGGACTCTGAGATCTTCCTAGGGATTGATTCTGACGACTGGATGCCAAAGGATGCCATTGAACGCATGGCAGATATTTGGAATACCATTCGTGACAAAGGTTATTCTGGCATCATAGCATTAGATAGTTTTGAGGATGGGAGCTGCGTAGGAGTCCCTTATCCAGAGGGTGTTACGGAGATTTACCTATATGAGAACTTTGTGAAGTATAAGAACGTAGGGGATAAAAAGATTATCCAAAAAACCGAGTATCTAAAGCAAGCAGATCCAGTGCCGATTAGCCCTGGAGAAACGCACTGCGACCCATCTTACGTGATGTGTCAGATGGACCGATTTGGCAAGACCTTTGTTGTAAATGAAAGTGTTTGCATCGTGGAATATCAGGAAGATGGTATATCGCATAACATCTTCCGCCACTATAAGAATAGCCCGAATGGCTTTCGCATCCTAAGAAAGATGTTTTTATCCTTTCCAGAGCGTACATTTTTCTTTACATTACGCCAATACGTGCATTATAATTCTAGTTGCATATTGGGAAAGAAGATAGGAATAGGATTAAAGGAAGCACCAAGCAAGTGTATGGCTATTTTCACGTGGCCATTCGGACTTTTATTGGCATTGCTTATTTTATATAAAACAAGAAAATAGGGAGAAACGATGTTAAAAGAAGCACAGTTTCTAATCGATTTAATTGCTACAATTTTATATCAAAAACCAGAGTTTCAGATACCAGAGGACTTGGATTGGAAGGTATTTTTATATCTTGTTAGGCACAACAAGTTGTCGGTGTTCTTGTATGAATATCTGGAAGACAATAAAGAAGTGCCAAAAGAGGTGCTTGATTTTCTTCGTTCCAAGTACAAAAAAAGCTTGCGTAGAAGCATTATGCAGCAGCATTATGAAACGCAGATTTTCAAGAGATTTGAGGAAGAAAAGATTCGATATATGCCATTAAAAGGCATGATTTTACGTGATTTTTATCCGAAAAATTATATGCGTAAGATGACGGATATGGACATCCTGATAGATGAAGAAAATGCTAAGAAAGCTGCAAAGATTATGAGTGATTTGGGCTTTTCGCTTTATCGAAGTGCAGAGCGTGAGGATGTATATTTCTTAGATAAAGGAATTACCATTGAGCTACATAAGAAGCTATTTGTGGATGAGTTTGACGGATACTTTGATGCGGGCTTTGAAAAAGCAAAGCCAAAGGCAGACAATCCTTACGCATATGAGCTGTCTTCGGAAGATTTTTATATCTATATGATTGCCCATTTTGTGCATCATTTTATGAGCCAAGGCGTTGGGATACGGGCAGTGATTGATGTGCGCGTATTTTTAGATAAATATAGGGATTTATTGGATAGAACCTATGTGGAAACAGAGCTGGAACGCATGGGTATTGCTACCTTTGCAAGGCAGCTAGAAAGCTTGGCAAAGGTGTGGTTCTTAAAGGAAGATGATAAGGCATATATGAAGGAATTTGGTCTGTGCATCTTGAAGAATGGATACGATGGAAGTAAGCAGCACAGAGAGGTTTTGTCCGCTGCTAGAACGTCGAAAAATAAGGCGATTTTATCTGCTATTTTCCCGCCGTATAAGGAGATGAAAGCGTATTATCCAATCCTTCATAAGGTACCAGTTTTGATGCCGATATGCTGGGTGTTGCGCTGGGGGAAAGTCCTTGTGACAAGGCGAAAAAATGTAGCAAAATTAAGAAGAATGGCCACCATGAAGGAAAGCGAAGTGGGGGCATTTGATGCACTATGTGAAAAATTAGAAATTAAACATCTGTTTTAAGGAGGACAATCGTGAAAGAAAAGAAAGTATACAAGAAGATAAAGAGAGTGATTGATTTTGTGCTCTCACTGTTAGGATTAATCGTGTTATCGCCGGTATATTTGATCCTGATTATTGCAATCAAGTTGGATTCACCAGGACCGGTATTATTCAAACAAAAACGTGTGGGGATACATAAGACATATTTTAATATCTTAAAATTCCGTACGATGAAAATTGATACGCCAAAAGATATGCCGACACATATGCTTGAAAATCCAGAGCAGTATATTACGAGAGTTGGAAAATTCCTTAGAAAAACTTCTTTGGATGAGATTCCGCAGATTGTCAATATCTTAAAAGGTGATATGAGTATCATCGGACCAAGACCGGCTCTTTGGAACCAGGATGACCTCATTGCAGAACGTGACAAATACGGAGCGAATGATGTCATGCCGGGGCTTACCGGATTGGCGCAGATTAGTGGCCGCGATGAACTAGAAATAGATGTAAAAGCAAGCATTGATGGGAAGTATGTAGAAGAGATGAGTTTGTGGATGGATATCAAGTGCTTTTTTGGAACCATTTTATCTGTACTTAAGTCTGATGGGGTGCAAGAAGGTGGCACTGGGGCAATGGAAGACAAAAAGGGAGAATAGGATTATCCACAGTTTATCAACAGATTTCCAACAAAAAACATAGAGTTATCAACAAGAACGAGATGTAATTTAAGTATGGCAATATGCTATATTTAAGTTGCATCTTTTTTAATCTAGTACTTTTCTATAAGTACACTTCTAAATTCAGGCAATATCTGCCGACAAAAATCCATTGAATAAGTCTAATAGCGAGGAGGTTGTGCCTATGAGATGATTATAAGTTTTAGCGAAAAAATTACTAGCCAGAGCAAATGAAATATGATAACATAAAAGGAGAAAACAGTATGAAGAGAAAGACGTTACAAGAACTGACAATTAGCTCGGCATTTATGTTTGGTGCAGTTATGGTAGATCCAAATCATTGCAAAGATTTTTTGGAACGGGCTTTAGACATAAGGATTGCACGGGTTGAAGTCAGTAAGGAAAAAAGTATTGTTTACAATCCAGAATATAAGGGCGTTAGATTAGATGTATATGCAGCGGATGAGAACAATACCCATTACAACATTGAGATGCAAGCACTGTCCGTTACAGCAATTGAAAAGCGGGCAAGATATTATCATGGACAAGTGGATATGGAGTTATTACTTAGTGGGCTTCCGTATGCAGAACTTCCAGACACTTATGTTATTTTTGTATGTGATTTTGATCCGTTTGGTTTAAAAAAGTATCGCTATACGATACAGAAAGTGTGTGAAGAAGAACCAAAGTTTCTGATGGAAGACGGAGCTCACACAATATTTCTAAGCACTAAGGGAGAGAATGATAATGAAGTACCAAAGGAACTTGTTAATTTTTTGAAAT
The DNA here is from genome assembly GCA_045659705.1 of Faecalimonas sp. GTDB lineage: Bacteria > Bacillota > Clostridia > Lachnospirales > Lachnospiraceae > Faecalimonas. The sequence continues at coordinate 6,518 of JAZRCJ010000019.1, read as the reverse complement.
ATGTAGAGGCACCACTTTTAGAGAGTGAGAAGGATTTTGAAGATGCTTTTGTGGAAAGACTTCAAAAGACAGTAAAAGAAGTGAAAGTGAGCCGAGAAATGGGGGCAAAGTATATGACATTTCTGGAACTACTAAGTGATGAGAGAAGGGCTGGCAGAGAAGAAGGAAGAAAAGAAGCAGAGTTTGAGGCCGCACGCAATTTCTTTAAGAATGGTGCGAGCTATGAGATGGTTAGGGCGTCTATTAGTGGACTTTCTAAAGAAGAACTCGATTCCATTTATGCGGAAATTTCAAAGTAGAAAAAAGGAAAATCAACTGTCTAGTTGGTTTTCTTTTTTTTGTGGTTTTTTTGCGAAAATAAAGGCCTAAAACCTTGCAAAAATACCTTTTTTAAGGTATGATAATTGTGTTATTTTATGTGCTTTAATAGGCGGTAGCGAGAAGAAGGAAAAGATAGATGAAAAAGATATTAATTACAGGTGCAAATAGTTACATAGGAACAGCGGTTGAAAACTGGCTTATGAAGGAGCCGGACCAGTTCCAGGTAGATACCATAGATATGAGAGACGAAGCTTGGAGGAAGGCAGATTTTAGTGGTTATGATGTTGTGTATCATGTAGCCGGATTTGCGCATGCCGATGTAGGAAAGGTTTCGGAAGAGACTAAGGCATTGTACTACAAAGTGAATACAGAGTTAGCCGTTGACACTGCGAAGAAAGCGAAAGCAGAAGGTGTGAAGCAGTTCATCTTCATGAGCAGTATCATTGTATACGGAGACAGTGCAGGATTTGGACATCAGAAGATGATAACCAGAAAGACGAAACCAGCACCGGCTAACTGCTATGGAGATAGCAAATGGCAGGCTGAGCAGAAGATTCGCCTTTTGTCGGACAAGCAATTCAAAGTAGTTGTTCTTCGCCCGCCGATGATCTACGGACGAGGCAGCAAGGGGAATTATCCGATCCTTGCGAAGATGGCAAAGAGGATGTTAGTGTTCCCGAAAGTTTCGAATCAAAGAAGCATGCTATACATTGATAACCTATGCGAGTTCGTTCGCCTTGTTATCTGCAATGAAGAACAAGGTATTTTCTTCCCGCAGAATAATGAATATAGCGTAACGAGTGAATTGGTAAAAATGATAGCTGATAGCGCTGGGAAGCCGATGTTCATTACGGCTGGCTTGAATCTATTTGTATGGATGGCAAGTAAGATGCCGAAGAAGATCAGCGGTTTGGTGCACAAAGCATTTGGGAATCTCACTTATGACCAACGACTGAGCGTTTATCCAAAGGGTGAATATCAGATTGTCAGTTTAGAAGATTCCATCAAAAATACGGAGAGTTAAAACATGCAGCAAAAAAAACACATTTTAGTGTTGAGTCAATATTTTTATCCGGAACCATTTCGTATCAATGACCTTTGTGAGGAATGGGTGAAAAGAGGATATAAAGTGACGGTACTAACCGGAATTCCGAATTATCCGCAAGGAAAGTTCTATGACGGATATGGATTTACAAAAAAACGAAAAGAGACCTGGAAGGGGATGGATATTATCCGCATCCCTTTGACACCGCGAGGAAAGAGTTCTATTGGAATGGTTATTAACTACCTTTCTTTCGTGGTATCGGGATTCTTTTGGAAGACGTTTACAAAGATCAAAGCAGACTACATCTTCATGTATGAGGTATCACCTATGACACAGGCCTTGGTTGGTGTATGGTATGCCAAGAGAAGAAAGATTCCTTGCTATTTATACGTGCAAGACCTTTGGCCAGAGAATGTAGAGATTGTAGCAGGAATTAAGAATCGCCATATCTTAAATGCCATTGATAAGATGGTAAGATACATCTACAAGGGGTGCGATAAAATCTTTGCTACTTCAAAAAGCTTTGTAAAAGAGATACAGAAAAAATGCGAAGAGCAAGATAAGGTATCTTGTTGGCCGCAATACGCAGAAGAATTTTACAAGCCATATCCAAAAACAGGAAAAGGCAAACCGTTTGTGATTACCTTTACTGGCAATATAGGATATGCACAGGGGCTTGGTATTTTGTCAGATGTTGCAGCGCAGTTAAGGCAGAGACAATGTAATGTCCTGTTTCGAATTGTTGGCGACGGCAGATATCGTCAAGAGTTTGTTCGAGAAATCGAGCAAAAAGAAGTGGCAGATATGTTTGAACTGGTTGGACAAAAACCAGCGAAGGAAGTGCCAGGCATTTTGGCTACAAGTGATTCGGCGTTCCTTTCGTTTGCAGATAACCCATTGTTTGCGAAGACAATTCCAGCAAAGCTTCAATCATACATGGCATGTGGCATGCCAATCATTGCTTCGGCCACTGGAGAAACGGAGGCTATTATAGCAGAAGCTAAGTGCGGTGTATGCTGCGCGATTGGTGATGCACAAGCGTTAGCCGATAGCATCGAAGCATTCGTACAAAAAGACGAAGCGGAATTGAAACAAATGGGTGAAGATGCTAGAGCCTACTACGAAAAATATTTTGACAAACAGATGTTGATAGATAGTATAGACAAATATTTTTCTTAAAAGAAAGTGAGAAATGTATGTTGGACTTAACAACAATTATTTTAGCGTGTAATGAAGAAAAGAATATAGAACACTGCATTCAATCTATCAAACCGATTGCCAAGAGGATTGTGGTTATTGACAGCTACAGCACGGATAAGACAGTGGAAATTGCTAAGAGCCTGGGCGCAGAAGTTTATCAGCATGAATGGATCAATTACGCGCAGCAATACATGTACGGTGTAGAAGTTGCGGATATTCAGACAAAATGGGTACTTCGATTTGATGCAGATGAGCGCCTTACCGAAGAGGCGGCAAAGGAACTTGAACAGCTCTGTATTGAGAACGAAGATACAGACGTGAATGGCATTGTGATTCGCTTTAAAGTGAACTTCATGGGAAGGGACTTGAAACACGGTGGAATCTATCCGTTTCGCAAGTTGGTGCTTTATAAAAATGGTAAGGGTAAGATGGAAGACCGTAACATGGATGAACATATCGTATTAACAGAAGGTCGTAGCATCGAAATGAAACATGATTCCCTGCACTATGATTACAAGGATTTATCGACTTGGATTCAAAAGCATAACAAATATTCTTCGCGTGAAGTGCTAGATTATTTCGAGCATAGTCATGGCGGAGATGATAGCCATCTTCTCAATAGAGGGGCGCGCATTAAACGTTTCATTAAGTTTCGCATTTATTACAAGTTGCCGATGGGGCTTCGTGCGCGACTATATTATTGGTTTAGATATTATATTAAGCTGGGATTTTTGGATGGCAAGGAAGGCAGAATTTTTGCTTTCATGCAAGCCTATTGGTATAGATATTTGGTGGATGCCAAAATTTATGAGCAGATCAAAGGAAGATAATTGTGAACATATTGGTGTATAACATTGCAGCAGAATATGCAGGCGCGCTGACTGTCTTGAAACAGTTTTATGAAGATGTCTTGGGATATGAAGATAAGTCGCATCAGTGGTATTTTGTTGTAAGTAACGATGAACTAACAGATTGTGAAAACATAAAAGTGATTTCCGTTCCATGGACCAAGAAGTCTTGGCTGCATCGTTGGTATTACGATAGATTTTGTGCAAAGAAATTGATTGAAGAATACCAGATAGATATGGTGTTTTCGATGCAGAATATGCCAATACATGGAGCTAGATGTCCGCAGGTAGTGTATCTGCATCAGTCGCTGCAGTTTTCTCCTGTGAGATATTCGTTCTTTAAGAAGGATGAGAGACTTTATTGGTTCCGTCAAAATGTTATCTGCAACATGATGAAAGCCTCTTTGAAAAAGGCAGACAATATCATCGTGCAGACAAAGTGGATGAAAGATGCCACAACAAAGTGGCTCGGGGATACGAAGAGCGATATTCAGGTAGTTTCCCCGAAGATAAGTTTACATCAGGTTTGCGAGGAACCGATGGAAAGAGATGGACAGCTTTTTGTCTATCCAGCAGGAGATGGCATACATAAGAATCATCGACTCATTATAAGGGCGTGTGAGATATTGAAGTCCAAAGGTGTCTCATATAAAGTGCTATTTACACTGGATAGGGATGAGAGTCTGTATGCAAAGGAGCTTTATGACGAGATTCAGCGCCAAGGTTTAAATATCGAGTTTGTTGGATTCTTGTCGGGGGAAGACATTATGCGCTATTACAAAGAATCCACGCTATTGTTTCCGTCTTATCTGGAGACTTTTGGACTACCACTTCTGGAGGCCAGACATTCGAATGGCTTGATCGTATGTTCCGATTTGCCGTTTGCGCATGAGATATTGGATGGATATCCAAATGCGTATTTTGTCCAGACAGAGGATAAAGAGAAGCTCGCAGACTATATGACAAGGTGCTGCAAGAACGAGATTGTGCCGGTAGAAAGCAAGGAAGAATTGGTAGCAGATACGACCAAGATGACACTGATTGAACAAATTATAGCATTGAGGTAGTGATAGATGAAGATATTATGGTTGACAAATATACCATCACCATACCGAGTGAGTTTTTTTGAAGCCTTAGGAAAGTTATGTGATTTGACTGTGCTTTTTGAAAAAAGGTCTTCCGATGAGAGGGACGATAGCTGGAAAGAATTTGAACCACAGAATTTCAAAGCTGTGTTTCTAAAAGGAAAGCAGATCGGAGTGGCAGAAGCGTTTTGCCCGGGTGTAGTAAAGTATCTAAAAAAGAATATGTTTGACCATATCGTTGTTACGAATTTTTCAGACCCTACAGGGTGGCTAGCAATCTTAACCTTGCGATTAAAAGGGATAAAGTATGCGATAGAAAGTGACGGTGGTTTTGCCGGAAATGGCAAAGGAATCAAGGAAAAAGTGAAACGATTCTTTGTATCTGGAGCAAGTTTATGTTACAGCACCGCCGAAAAGCACGATGAGTACTATATGGCTTATGGAGCAACAAAGGATAAGATTATACGCTATCCATTTACATCGTTGTGTGAGCAGGATGTGTTAGAAGTGCCGTATTTGGCAGAAGAGAAAAAGGCCTTGCGCGAAAGCCTTGGTATTGGCGAAGAAAAAGTACTGCTCGCCATAGGACAGTTCATTCCGCGAAAAGGTTTTGATGTGTTAATCAAAGCTATGGCGGGTGCCGATGAAAACATTGGGTGTTATATTGTGGGTGGTGAGCCAACACCCGAATATCAAGAATTGGTTCAAACATTGCAATTAAAGAATGTGCATTTTGTCGGTTTTAAGACAAAGACAGAATTGGAAAAATATTATTTGGCAACAGATATATTCGCACACCCAACCAGAGAGGATATCTGGGGGTTGGTGATTAATGAAGCTATGGCAAAGGGGCTTGTGGTAGTAACGACAGACCGTTGTATTGCAGGGTTAGAGTTAGTGCAAGATGGTGTAAACGGATGCATTATACCGATAGAGGATGAGGACGCTTTGAGAAAAGCCATTGGACAAGCATTTGATATGGCGACAGAAGAAACTGCTAGTCAGATATTAGATAGAATTAGAAATTATACGGTGGAGCGTATGGCGTTAGTTCATATGGAAACCTTGGAGAAGTAAGAAGTTGAAAAATAAAGTAGTATTTATGGGATATGTCATCCCGCCAGAAGAGACACTGCGTACAAAAGCAGTTTCTGTAGCAGGAAACAAGATGCAGTGGAATGTGATAAAAAGCATGGCAGAGCATGCAGATATCGATGTGGAATGTTTATCGGTTGTTCCATCTGTGGTATTTCCAAAAGAAAAGAAATTCATGCAGGTCAAAGAAAAGAGAACCTTTTTTGGCAAAGTCACTTGTACTTATGTGCCATATCTGAATCTTCCGCTGATTAAGCAATTGACACAGATTATCAGCATGTATCGTGCGGGGAAGAAGATTTTACAAGAACATCCAGATGCCACAGTATTTACGTTTAATCTGTTTCCGCAGGTTGGTATCCCAATGCGATGGCTAAAAAAGAAATTTACTGCTTGCAGAAGTGTTTGCCTATTAGCAGATTTGCCGATTGACGATAATACGAAGCGTGGCAGCGTATCAAAATGGTTTCGAGACAAATTTGAAAAGTCAACTGTCAAAAGTATAAAAGCATGTGAAGATTTTATTGTTTTGAATAAAAAAGTGGCTGATATCTATTTGAATGAGACACAGCGTTATATTGTGGTCGATGGCGCAATTGACGACGAGCAAGTGGAAGCTGATAAGCTTGCAGAGCACATCGAAAGCAAAGAAAAGAACATCTTGTTTTGCGGAGCGTTAACAGAATACAACGGTATTTTGAGATTGTTGCAGGCCATGGAATTGGTAAAAGAAAGGCACGTGGTTCTTGATATCTACGGTGGTGGATATTTAGAAGAGGACGTGCGTGAAGCGGCTAAGAAAGATGACAGGATTCGTTTTTGGGGAAGAGTTTCTAACGAAGAAGTATTGCAAAAACAAAGAGAAGCATGGCTACTGATTAATCCACGCATCGTTGAGGATGCAATCTCACAGGTTACGTTCCC
>JAZRCJ010000018.1:0-1641 GCA_045659705.1 Faecalimonas sp. | reverse complement strand
GGCTGATGCTTTAAACGGTAGGTACCGCAAGCCGTAACTAATAATGGTTGTTCGGTATTTACGAGTGCCTGTTCCGTATTCACAAGTTCGCCCGGATTGCTGTTTAAATAAGCAGAATTTATATACATTACACAATATCCTCCCTTATCTTGTACTAATTATGCGTCATAAAGAACTAAAAATCAAGTGCCAAAAAGGTTAAAAAGCACGTTTTGTCCATGTATTGGAAAAATTTATCCATTTCGCCAGATGATGGGAACTGATAAAATATAATTATCAAAAATTGCGAAAAGATGGTTTTCGAAGTTGAAAGGAGAGACTGGAAAATGAAGAAGTTATTAGCAATGTTATTAGGAGTTGTAATGCTCGTTAGTATGGTCGGATGCGGAGATACTGAGACGGCCAAAAAGGAAGAGAAATTTGATACTTTTGTAGCAGGTTTTGGAAAGACTATTATTACTCCGGAATACGAGGTGCATTTGGGAAGTCATGGTGATGAAGACAGTCGAGTTGTACAAGGAATTTTAACAGACCTGTACGCGTTGACGGTAGCGATGTCTGATACAGAGGGCAACACCTTGTTATGGATTACGACAGACTTAAGTCAAGGATTGGTCAAAATGTTGGAACCGATTCGTCAAGCGGTGGAAGAAAAGTACGGTATTCCGAAAGAAAACGTGTTACTAGGCGGAACACATAATCATAGTGCTGTAGCATGGGGGTACGAGGCGGATGCGAACAAAAGATTCGAAGAAGATTGGCTGGCAGGCGTTATAAAATCGATTGATGCAGCAATGGAAGACAGAGCACCGGCAGCAATGGAAATTGGACGCACAGAGTCAGAAGGTTTGGCATTTTCACGTCGCTATTTGAGAGCAGATGGAACCCGGCTTAGTGGCGGTCCAACAAAATATTCACAAAGTAGTGATGCTCCACTTGTTTCTCATGAAAGCGAAGTAGACGAAGAGATTCAGATGGTACGTTTTGCAAGAGAAGATAAGAAAGATATTTTAATTACTCAGTGGCAGAACCATGCTTGTTATGTATCAGGTAGCCCAAGCAATGAAGAACATTACAAAATTACAGCAGAATGGCCTGGTATCATGAGAGACAAGATAGAAACAGAACTTGATGTTCATTGTATTTATTTTCAAGGTGCCGCTGGAAATCTTAGTGAAAAAAGTAAAATTGCAGGAGAGACCAAGACAAAGTCTTTTGTTGAACACGGCAATGCGTTGGCTGATTATGTAATAAACGCTTACAACGATGGGACTACATTTGAGAAAAAAGAAACCGGTCTTATTCAGACCAATCAGACATATCTGAAACCGGAAAGAAGTGGACAGTGGGCTACGGAAGATCCGGAATTAAATGCGGTATCTATCGGAGATGTTGCACTTGTTACACTTCCACAGGAAATGTTTGATTCGGATGGAAAATATATCAAAGATGAAAGTCCGTTCGACATGACCTTGATTATGGGATATGCGTGTTCAGTGTCAGGCTATGCAGCACCAGATTGGGCAGTGCCAAGTGGTGGGTACGAGGTAGTGCACGGACCGTTTGCAGCAGGTGCAGCGGAACTTTTTAAGGAACATTATGTAACAACACTTCAAACATTATTCAAACAAAAATAGGAGG
>JAZRCJ010000017.1:0-13971 GCA_045659705.1 Faecalimonas sp. | reverse complement strand
GACCGCTTGGCCTCCGACTTCTTGACATAAACCTTCTCATCATCCTCACAGATATCGATGCGGTCAATCTTTCCTCTCAACATCATCTGATGTCCTTCTGAAAGTGGCACCGTCATATTCCCAAAGTCCACTTCGTAAGCTTCCGGCACAAAGTCTCCTTGTGCCAACTGTTTTGTAAGTGCCCACACGCTTCGCCGCATCAATCGTTTGATACGTGTTACAACATATTGGTTTCTCGCACTGTCATTTAAAATTTCACTATGTTCTCTTTCAATGGCCTCCTGCACGCTTTCATCTATCAGTTGTTCTGCTTGTGCCTGTCCCACACTGGTCCACAGATAGCCCGCTTCCTTTACCTTGTTAGAATAAATCTCTATAGTCTGATGAAAGAGATTCCCAAAATCCACCGTTTGGAAATGATATTCCTCTCTCTCTTTTAGTCCCAAACCATACATAAGAAAATGTGCAAACGAACAAGACGCGAATTTTTCCAGTCGCGTAACACTATTTTTAAGAACCATCCCATAGAGTTTCTTTGCCACTTCTTTTGTCAGAACGTCCGTCGGCTTATGGCAAAATGCCGCTTCTAACATCTGCTCTATCTTTTTCTGCCACTCTTCTTTTCCTTTATACCAGGTATACAGTTCCTGCCACTTTTTATCTTCCTGAAGCTCTCTATTTTGCATTCCTTTTACCAGATAGCGAATGCCACTTCTCGGTGTGAGTTCCTGATCTCCCAAGTATTCAGATGCAAAAATTTCCTTCATCTGCGGAAACATCTTCTTCACTTGCCCAATAACATAGGATGGACGCAGCGTCTTACCGTCTAAAGTCACCTTGCTGTAAGTCAAAAACAAGTATTCTTTCGGCGTTGTCATCATAAGATACAGATAAAACTTTTGGATGTACATTTCCTCTTTCGCATTTGGCTTTAGCGAAAAATCAAACTGTTCAAATTTCTCTCTATCCAAATCAGAAATCAGTCCTTTGGAAGCTTTGCTACCCGGGATATATAAGTCATTCATCCCCACAAGAAAGACCGCTTTTACATCTGGAAGGCGGGTACGCTCTATATCCCCTACTACCACCTGCTCCATGGCCGGTGGAATTGTTCCTACCTTCGCCTGTTCCAATCCTGCATCTAATAATTCTCCATATTCCTTCTGGGAAATCTTTTCCTCGCCCAAAAGCTCCACAAATTCATCAAATAAGTTCATCACAATGCGATAAATCTGTGCATACTCTCTCGCTAGCACCAATTCCCCATTTTCTTCAAATTGTTCCTCGTAACCTTTTACCTTTTCCTGCAATTTTTCTTGACACAAGAAAGTATGCAGTGCCTCTGTCACTTCACGCACGGTTTTACTGCGTTTCTTTAAAACTTTCATCGTTTCTTCCACACTAGTCACCAAACGATGTCGAAGCAGATTAATTCTCTCAAGCTGTACCTTCCCATGATTTCTGGAAGTGCGTTCCCAGCTTTCCTCCCATTTTGACTGCCCACGTATGCCGAATGCAATCACATAGCTTTCCAACAAATCCACTTCCTCTTTCGTAAAAGAGGTAAGACCGGTACGCAGATAACGAAATACACTTTCATAAGAAAAGTTTTGCGTAGCCACATCCAAAAAGCTACGGATATATTCCACAAATGAGTTGAGGAGAATGCTTCGCTTGGAATCCATGAAAACAGGAATGTCATAATTGGAAAATACATCTTCCATATAGTTTCCATAGGCATTCATATCGGCTAGAATAATAGCCACATCACTGTAGCGATACCCCTTCTCTCTTACCAAATATCGAATCCGCTGAGCAATAAAATCAAGCTCCTCTTTTGGGTTCTTGGCCACACAAATTTTGATGTTTTCCTGCTCCTTTTCATACTTTTTTTCACTGTATCCAAAAAGATGCTGGCTCAGATACTGTAGCGCCTCATTTTGGGCAAACCGAGGTGCTGGTTTTTCAAAAAAGGTCACAGGACTTTCCATCTCGATCTGTTTTTCCTTTGCAATCTTAACAAGCCCCGTAACTGTCTGTTTACTGAGAGCGTATAGTTGATATGGATGCTCATAAGAAAATGGATTTACCTTTTCATCCACGGTCACACTGACTATCACTTTTTCACAAACCCCCATGAGCTCTCTTATTACATTTTTCTGTGTCGGTGTAAATCCGGTGAAACCATCCAACACAACGACACTGTCTTTTAGCAACGCGGATTCAGATATACTTTCACTTAGTACATCCAAGAGTTCCTCTCCCGTAATATATTTATCTTCTAAATACCCACGAAAATCCTTATAAATCAAGGCAATATCCTGAAGCTTATAATACAGATTGGACTCTTTCCCCAATTGATTCATAAGCGCGTCTAATTCTTCCTGTCCGATTTGATATTGTGCAAACTCGGAAATGACAGATTTCAACTCTTCTATGTAACCGATTTTATTTAAGTTTCTTCCCAATACCTTCAGATCGTCCTGTCTGTTCCTTGCAATCTTTTTCAGCACAAGACTTTTTCCCACATCATCGAGTATCATCTGTTGCTGGTGCTCGGTCTCATAAAGCACATCATAAGCAAGGCGCCCAAAACTAAGCACCTTCGTGTTTAACATCCCCTTGCGCGGATTTTTCTCTATGAAATCCCGTTTTGCCTGCATCATATACTGCTCCGGAACGAGCATAATATACTGCTTATCAGGATATTTTTCTGATTCTTCTATTACCGTTTGATACAAGTAATGGGACTTTCCCGAACCGGAAGGTCCCATAACAAATTGTAAGCTCATCCTCTTCCTCCCATTATCAAAGTTTGATAATCATCGCCGGAATCGGCGGATTATTAGGCCTGTTATAATAACTACTTACTATTACTAAATACTGTTTACTATCTAGTTCCTTTAATTCCTTTAAAATGGCATCTCGTTCCTCAAAACCACTGTCACCACCACTGTAAATACAAAGGCTCATCATGCCACCTTTTTTCAAAAGCTTTAATCCTTCCCTTATGGCAACAATGCTTGTGTCTGCCTTCGTGGCAAGATTGTGGTCGCCGCCTGGGAGATAACCGAAGTTAAAAACAACGAGACTAACGCTTTCCTCTTTCGCATACTTAGCCATATTAGCGTGACTGTCTAATATCAGCTCTGCTCGCTCTAGTAGTTGCTTTCCCTCTAGTTTTTCTTTTGTATGAAAGAGCGCGTCTTCTTGGATGTCAAATGCAAGTACCTTTCCATTTGCTCCTACAGTCTCGCACAAAAACACGGTGTCATTTCCATTGCCTGCTGTTGCGTCAATGCAGAGGTCTCCCTTTTCAATATGGTCCTCCATCATCCTCTGACACCACTGTGTTATCTGATATCGTTTCATCTCATTTCACCTTTTCATAAGTTTCCACAGGTACGTATCCTTTTACAAAGATTCCATCCTGTGTATACTCTTCCAATAGCAGTTCCCCATACTTTCGTATTTGCTGAATCTTTCCAGCTTCTTCATACGAATATGTCTTTTCAATATAGATTTTCTGCTGGCGAAGTACTTCTTCTATTACTTCTAGTAACTTATCTAGTCCTTCCCCTGTCTTTGCCGAAATCGGCACTACCTTATCTGCCTTAAAATCGCGAAGAATACTGCCTTCCTCTATCTTATCCTGTTTATTAAACGCCGTGATAATCGGCTTGTTTTTCACATCCAGATTCTGCAATGTCTCGTACACGATATGCATCTGCTCGTCCACTTGTGGATTGGACGCATCTACTACATGTAGAATGATATCTGCGTATTTTGCTTCCTCTAACGTACTTCGAAATGCCTCAATTAAATGATGTGGCAGTTTTCGAATAAACCCAACGGTATCCGTTAATAAAATTTCCTGTTTACTTGGAAGCTTGAGATTTCTTGTAGTCGGATCTAAGGTTGCAAACAATTGATCTTCTTCTAGTACCCCCGCTCCTGTCAAGCGATTAAGGAGGGTAGATTTCCCTGCATTGGTATATCCCACAATGGCTACCACCGGAATCTTCGTCTTATTTCGTTGCTCTCTTGTAACCTCACGATGTCTTTTTACATCCTGCAGTTCCCGATTAAGCCAAGCAATACGCGATTTGATAAGACGTCTATCCATCTCCAACTTCTTTTCACCAGGACCTCTTGTTCCAATACCTCCACCAAGACGAGACAAGGATTTTCCAAGTCCCACTAATCTGGATTGTCTATACTTTAATTGGGCCAGCTCTACCTGTATCTTCCCTTCGTTTGTAGATGCTCGCCCTGCAAAAATATCAAGGATGATTAACGTTCTATCCATCACTTTGCAATCCAACATATCTTCCAGATTGCCAAGCTGTACCGGCGAAAGCTCATCGTCACAGACAATGCCGGTAGCCTCTGTCTCCCAAACCAAATCCTTGATCTCCTCTATCTTTCCTTTTCCCACATAGGTTCCCGGATGAATCTGCGAAAGATTTTGTATCACACGGCCCACCGTAACAGCGCCTGCCGTAGCTACTAGCTCCTCCAATTCATCCAAAGACTCTTTGGTATCATCGTGTTCATCTGCATGAACCCCTACTAAAATCACTCGTTCTTTCTTTTCTCCCAACTCTATCATATTGGACATTTATACTCCTATCTCGACTCCAAAAATTCTGCTTCTTTTTTCATCTCTTCGTCATCCGGATATGCGGTTACATATTCCTTTGCATAGGCACTCGCTTTTTTCCAATCTCCCGCCTTCTCACTGGCGATGACACGATTATATGCCATTTCTTTTCGAAGCACTTCATCGCACTCTTCAAGTGCAAGTCCTGCATCAAAAGATTGGACAGCCTCCTCATACTTTTCCAGTTTCATCTGACATACACCCATAAATCGATATAGGGTATCCGTCTTTTCTGTGTTTTTCTCTAATGCTTTTTCAAAATTCTGCAATGCGTTTTCATACTCTTCCAACTCAAAGTAAGCAATCCCCATGCCACGATATGCTTGGTCTACGTACTTTTCTTTGTCACTTACTTTTTCAAAACTTTTGATGGCCTCTTCATATTTTGCCTGTTCCAAATATTCGGTTCCTTTTTTTACATCATTCTTTTGGAACACAAGAAAACATACACCTACAATAATGCATAACAGCGCAAATAAGATGGCACGCCTTTGGCGCCTTACCTGTCTTCTCCTTCTGCTCTCACGATAACTCCACTTGTCTCTTCTTCGTCTCATATGCTACCTCTAATCAATCTGCCAATCTATCGGTTTTATTCCATTTTGCTCCAAAAACTGATTTGTCTTACTAAATGGCTTGCTTCCAAAGAATCCTCTATAAGAAGATAATGGACTTGGATGCGGTGCTTCTAAAATCAAATGTTTTGGATTATTTAACATCGCCTTTTTCATCTGTGCCGGTCTGCCCCAAAGGATAAATACAATCGGTCTGTCCTGTGCATTTAATACGCGAATGGCTGCATCCGTAAATTCTTCCCATCCGATTCCTCTATGAGAATTTGCCTGATGCGCACGAACTGTCAGCACTGTGTTTAATAATAGCACGCCTTGCTCAGCCCATTTTGTGAGATACCCATGATTTGGAATCGTGCATCCCAAGTCATCCTGCAATTCTTTATAGATGTTTACCAACGACGGCGGAATCTCAACTCCCGGTTTTACAGAAAAACAGAGGCCGTGCGCCTGATTTTCTCCGTGATACGGGTCCTGCCCAAAAATCACAACCTTTACATCCTTAAGAGGTGTTAAATGAAAGGCATTAAACACGTCATCTGCAGGTGGAAAAATCTGTCTTGTCTTATATTCTTCTCTTACCGTATCAAATAATTTTTTATAGTAATCCTTCTTAAATTCGCCTTGCAAAGCTAAAAGCCAATCGCCATTTATCGCCGGCATATCTTCTCCTCCTTACAGTCTCACCGGAACACCCTTATCCCTTAGATACTGTTTTACTTCTTTTATCTCTAGTTCTTTAAAATGGAATAAAGATGCCGCTAGTGCTGCATCTGCTTTCCCATCGGTAAGTGCTTCATAAAAATGTTCCAATGTTCCTGCACCGCCAGATGCTATCACCGGAATGGACACGCTTTCAGAGATGGCTCTTGTTAGTTCCAAATCATATCCTGCCTTTGTCCCATCACCATCCATACTGGTAAGTAAAATCTCTCCGGCGCCTAATTCTTCCACTTTTTTCGCCCATTCTACCGCATCAATTCCCACATCGATACGTCCACCGTTTTTATAGATATTCCAGCCACTTCCATCTTCCCGACGTTTTGCATCAATGGCTACAACCACACATTGACTACCAAACTTTTCTGCCGCCTCACGGATAAGCTCCGGTCTTGCAATGGCCGATGAATTCACAGAAATTTTATCTGCCCCTTCTCGAAGAAGCGCTTTAAAATCATCCACTGTACGGATGCCCCCGCCGACTGTAAACGGGATAAATACATTGGCCGCCACTTTGCGCACCATGTCCACAACAGTCTCTCTCGCATCTGAGGATGCCGTAATGTCTAGGAACACCACTTCGTCAGCTCCTGCTTCGTCATATGCCTTTGCAATGGCAACCGGGTCACCAGCATCTACCAAATCCACAAAATTCACACCTTTTACCACACGCCCACCGTGTACATCTAAGCAAGGGATAATTCTTTTTGTCAACATCTCTTCCGTCCCCCTTATTCTATCTCCACAAAGTTCTTTAGTATCTTCAGTCCCACATCACTGCTCTTTTCCGGGTGAAACTGGCAAGCAAATACATTTCCTTTTTCCACAGATGCATCAATGGTAACACCATACTGTGTAGTTGCCTTTACAATCTCTGGATCCTTTGCTTTCAAGTAATAAGAATGCACAAAATACACGTAAGAATCTTCTTCCAGTCCCGTAAAAAGTCTTCCTCCATTCTGTAAATGCAGTGAATTCCATCCCATATGCGGAATCTTAAGATTTTCCCCTTCTGGTATCCTCACGATTTCTCCTTCTAAAATGCCAAGACCTTCTACGCCTTCTGTCTCATCACTGCTTTCAAACAGCAACTGAAGTCCCAGACAAATGCCAAGAAATGGGGTGCCTTTTTCTACCACCTGCCAAATCACCTTGTCAAGACCATAAGCTTTTAGGTTTGCCATAGCATCTCCAAAGGCTCCAACACCCGGCAAGATTACTTTATCTGCCTGTAAAATCGTGTGGGCATCTCGCGTAATCACCACTTCTTGCCCTAACTTTTGCAATGCCTTTTCTACACTTTTAATATTTCCTGCGTCATAATCAATAATCGCTATCATGTAAGTTCCTTTCCTAACGTGCCTCCAGTTCGAACCAGAACAACACTCCATTCTCGTAATTCTTCACACCATAATCACAGTGAAAAGCTTCCATAATCGCCTTCACAATGGAAAGCCCGATACCATTGCCACCGTACTCACGAGTGTGCGCTTTATCTACTTTATAAAACTTCTCCCAGACTCTGTCAACATCTTCCTGCGGGATCGGTTTCCCCGTGTTAAATACTGAGATTTTAACCGTTCCCTTATCCGCCTGTTCTTCCAATCTTACATCAATGATATGCTCCCCGTCTAGATGCTGAAGCGCATTGCTAAAGTAATTGACAAAGACCTGCTCTGCCTTAAAGGCATCCGCCCACACATAAACCGGTTCCGTATACGCAAACCGTACGTCTGCTTCCTTTTGACGAATCAGTATTTCATTATATTGTATCACACCTTGTATCAATTCTACGATATCAAATCTAGAAAATACGATTTCTTCATCACCAAACTCCATCTGGTTCAATGTCAGAAGATTTTTGACCATTCGGTTCATCTTATTTGCCTCATCCATAATGACATCACAATAAAATGCCCGACTTTCTGCATCATCACTGACCCCTTCTTTTAACCCTTCCGCATAGCCTTGAATAAGCGCAATCGGGGTCTTTAACTCATGCGACACGTTACCGATAAATTCCGTTCGCATCTGATCAATCTTTTCTTTCTTTTCAATGTCTTTTTGCAATTCATAATTTGCAGTCTTCAACTCCGAAATTGTCTGCTCTAGCTTTTCTGACATGACATTGAAATTCTGACCGAGAATACCAATTTCATTCTGTCCTCCGCTAGTATACTTTGCATCAAAATCCAAATCCGCCATTTTTGCAGACAATACCGCAAGCTCCATAATCGGGTCTGCAAATCGCTTCGCAAAGATCCAAACCACCACACTACTAAGAAGTGCCACGACTAACACGATATAGGTCAAGAAACGATTCGAAAGTAATACACTTTGGTTAATACTATCAAGAGGACTGCGAATAATAAAATTTTCTCCACTAGAGAGTACACCCCACATTTCCAGATATTCCTCACCATTTCGCACATCTCTGGAACTTCGAATCTGGTAAGATTCGCTTTCCTTCATAAGGGTTCCATTCTGTTGGTTTTTATCCAAAAGATACCCGGTCAATTGAATCGTCAGTTCCTTTGTCTTTTGCTCGTTCGGCGTGGCTGTAAGCTGGGCACCATTCTTTAATAACACAACGAAAGAAAAGTTACCCATCTCCACCTTGCGATTCAATCTCTGAATGGTAGATTCTTCTGTCAATCGCCCATTTTTTACTGCTGCATTTAATTCTCGATATACTTCTTCAAGTCCAGACTGTTTGTTCGCTATATAATAGGTCCCAAGAAACCGTCTGTTTATCAATAAAGACACAAATAGAATCACAATTACAAGTCCAATAAATGTAATGGCTATCTGCCGCTTCATGGTCTTTTTCATAGTATGTTCTACTCCTAAATCTCAAACTTATATCCCATTCCCCAAATGGTTTTAATATAATCGCCTTTTTCTCCCAATTTGCTACGCAATTTTTTCACGTGTGTATCAATAGTTCTCGCATCTCCAAAATAGTCGTAATCCCAAACCTGATTCAATATCTTTTCTCGGGATAATGCCACATTTTGATTTTGAATAAAATATGCCAAAAGTTCAAACTCTTTCACACTCAAGTTCACCATCTCACCATCGACTGTTACAATATGAGCCGCCTTATCAATTACAATGCCTCCCGTTTCTACCGCATCTTCTTCATGTAGCACATTTGCTCTCTTTAAAAGGGCGCCTACTCTGGCTACCAAAATCTTCGGGCTAAACGGCTTGGAAATATATTCGTCTACACCAATTTCAAATCCTTTTAATTCGTCGCGTTCCTCGCTTCTTGCGGTTAACATAATAACTGGCAAACGAGATTGACTTCTAATTTCTCTAAGTACCTGCCAACCATCTATCTTTGGCATCATGACATCTAGAATGCACAAGTCGATATTCTTATCTTCATAAAACAAATCCAAAGCTTCCATGCCATCTCCAGCCTCTAAAACTGCATAGCCTTCTCGTTCCAAAAAGTCTCGGACTAGTTTTCTCATTCTGCTTTCATCATCTACAACTAATATTTTAATCTTTTCCACGACAATCCTTCTTTCCTATTTGTGTTTGTATCCTATCACAAATTTATGTTCATTCTGTGAAAGTACTTGATACACACTCTTTCACTTCGATCAAGTGTAAGTCCGGGTCATAAAGTCGCACCAACTTTTCTCCTTGGCAATCCTTCAAAGGTGTAGCATAGGAAATCGGATACTTACTTATCTCCAACCTTTTCGCAAATGCATCTAAATCGTATTCTTCAAAATACAATTCCGAGCTATGTGATCCAAAACTCACTTCCTTCAACGTGGCTTTTTCCCATTCTTTTTGTGCTTGCAAAACAAGACCTTCTGACATGATTGCTTTGCTGCCAAAATCAGTCAACACTTGCAAACCAAACAAATCTTTATAAAATGATTTTGAAACTTCTATGTCTTTTACTACCAACAATACATTTTTCAATCTCATAATCTGCCCTCCATCTTTCTATTATAACAGAAAAAGGAATTCAAGACACCTTGAATTCCTCAATTCTATAAAAATTTTCTCATATCTTCTGCCATTTTTTCTTCTAACTTAATTAGACGCTTTGCGAGGTCCTTAGATTTTTCATCTGCAGCCTGATATTCATGCAAATACTTGGTAAGTGATTTCACTCCCATATTAGCTCCATCCACCATTAGATCTGCAATTGTTTCATCCGATTCATCCATCACAAGTTTTACATTTGTCTTTAACCAAGACATCCCTTTTGCCATAGGATTTGGCTCTTTCCCATCATCATGATACTGGTCAAGAAGTAGCATCATTTCTTCTTTTAATTTTTCATGCTTATTCTTATACGTGGTAAGTTCCTGTCTTAATTCCTCATTCTTCACATAACCAAGCACATCATAGATGGATGTGATTCCCATCTTAATTCCCGCATCACATTCGCGCAATAATTTTATGGTATCCTGTTCTATCATACAATCATTCTCCTTATGTTTTGATAAGAACAGTATTTCCGGTTTTGGCATGAAATATGTACTAGCAATGCCCAACGAATCTTGCTTGTTTCATCTAGATATTACAGAAATCACAAAACTATCTGCCAAATTTCTTCCATTTTGAAGACATCCCAAAGACGCTGGCATCTAGATTGATACATTGCAAGAAATATATATGCTCAAAAACCATAATTTTCTTAACAATACCATATTTGTTACATATATATTAGTCAAAATACAAGAATCTAGCCGTCAAAACTTCCATACCCAAGTCAAAATCAATGATTTTGGGCAGATATATTAAAATATATTAAATAATCTATACGCTGCACGCAAACAAAAAGGTACCAAAGGCCAATGCCTTTGGTACCCCAAAACAAAATTTTCCCAATGGACCTGAGGGGAATCGAACCCCTGTCCGAAAGCCCGTCCATTCGAGGCTCTCCCATCACAGTCATTATTTTGACATTCCCTCCACATATCGCCTAATGACAGGCTATATGCTTTAGTAGCTTCATAAGTTCTTCCATTCCCTCAAAGCTTTGGGAACGAAGTGCCTCACCTCATTGAAGCCGGGTACTTAAGCAGTGAGCGACCTAAGGCCGACTGCTCCAACTAGGCAGCGTACGCTAAATTTTCGTTTGCGTTTAATTTTAAAATACGGTTTACTACGCGGTCCCGCCCCGCGGATGGCTCCTCAAACTTCTAAACCCCCGTCGAAACCAGTACAAGCCCTAAGTTATGTTGTCTGGTTCGCAAACGTATATGAATTGTATATGAGTAACATATAAAAGTCAAGGCTTTATATTCATTTTCTTTAAGTTACACAAACTTATATACTGTTGTGGTCTTATATTCCTCGCCCTTTTTGCAAATCGGGCTCGGGAAATTTTCATGATTAATGGCATCTGGATAATACTGTGTCTCAAAACAGATACCTGCTCGCTTATGATACACGATGCCCTGCTTTCCTACTTCCTCATCCAAGAAGTTGCCACTGTACATCTGAACACCCGGAAGGTCTGTATACACTTCCATCGTAATGCCGCTGATCGTCGAAGACATTTCGATCACTTTTGCAAACTTGCCCTTATTATTAAGGCACCAGTTGTGATCGTAACCGCCGCCAAAGATAAGCGCCTCATAGTCTGCTTCGATATCTCTTCCTATCGCTTTCTTTACGCGAAAATCCATCGGCGTTCCTTCTACACTTACGATTTCACCCGTTGGGATTAACTCCTCATCGGTAGCGGTAAATGCATCCGCATCCATCCACACTTCCTGTTCCAATACATCGCCTGAAGCATGACCATTGAGATTAAAATACGTATGGTTTGTCATATTGACAACTGTATCCTCCTGTGGGATTCCATAGTAGTCAATCTTCAATTCATTTTCATCTGTAAGAGTATATGTGACGTCTACATCAAATGTTCCCGGAAAACCTTGATCTCCATCTGGACTATGAAGGGAAAATGTAATGCTACTATCTGTCACTTCCTTCACTTCCCACATACGGTGGTGATAATAGTTCAGACCACTGTGAAGATTATTCCCATTATTATTTTTTTCTAACTGGTATGTCTTTCCCTTTAATGTAAATGTGGCTTTTCCGATACGGTTCCCATTTCGTCCAATGGTTGCACCAAACCCAGTGTTACTCTCTCCCATATACTCTTTTGGTGTGTCATATCCAAGTACCACATCACAAAGATTCCCTTCTTTGTCTGGAACTAAAAGGGAATATAAAGTTGCACCAAAATCGGTCACTTCCATGACCATACCGTTTTTATTTTCAAATGTGTAAAGCGTTGCTTCTCCAAATGCTCTCGTCTTCATAGAAACTCCTTATAATGTCGCAATAAATTTCTTAAATGCCGCTCTTCCTTCTGGTGTACACTTATACACTCCGGCATCCTCTAATACCTGAACAAACACCTGTCCCACTTCTTCTTCTAAGATAGACATGACATTGTCAGATGTGAAAGTATCGTACTTGCTACGAAGTTTTTCCACCCACTGTGCATGCTTTTCTATCTTTTCATTCTGGGAAACATCCTTGCTATCCACAAGATACTCAGCGAGAATCTCCATCTCTTCTTTTAATCTTGCCGGAAGAACTGCAAGTCCCATTACTTCAATAAGACCGATATTCTCTTTCTTAATATGGTGACGCTCAGCATGTGGATGATATACACCAAGCGGATGCTCCTTCGTCGTAATATTATTACGAAGCGTCAAATCAAGCTCATACAGACCTCCTGCCATTCTCGCGATCGGAGTAATGGTATTATGTGGCTCTCCGTCTGTATTTGCAAAGATAAATGCATCTTCATCCGTGTAACCACGCCAAGCCCCAAGCACATGGTCTGCTAATTCAATCAAACGATTTTCATCTTCGCCGCGCAGACGAAGTACAGACAATGGCCATTTTACAATGCCAACTTCCACATCTTCATACCCTGCGATAGAAAATGTCTCTTCCATTGGTGCCGTTTCCATGGCAAAAGTATAATGCCCACCTTGGAAATGGTCGTGGCTCAAGATCGATCCACCTACGATTGGAAGATCTGCATTGGAACCAAGGAAATAATGTGGGAATAACTTTACAAAATCAAAAAGTTTTCTAAATGTTGCCTTTTCGATTTTCATCGGCGTATGCTCTCCATTAAAAACGATACAATGCTCGTTATAATATACATACGGCGAATACTGGAATCCCCAGTTGCTATCATTGATTGTAATCGGTATAATTCTATGATTTTCTCTGGCAGGATGATTTAAGTGTCCTGCATACCCTTCATTCTCCACACAAAGCTGACACTTTGGATAATTGGTCTGTTTTGCATTCTTTGCTGCTGCAATCGCCTTTGGATCTTTCTCTGGCTTTGATAAATTGATGGTGATATCCATTTGTCCATATGGACTATCTACTTTCCATCTTCTATCTTTTGCGATGCGATATCTACGAATATAATCGCTGTCTTGACTAAGTTTATAAAAATAGTCTGTGGCTTCTTTTGCAGACACTTCATACTTTTTCACAAACTCTGCCTGCACCTGTGCCGGTCTCGGAACAAGGCAATTCATCATCTTTGTATCAAACAGATCGCGATATCCTATGCCATCTTCTATGATTCCTCTAGTAACAGCCTCGTCTAAAAGTGCCTTCAGCACCTCTTCTAAAACAATCTCTTCGCCTACAATTTCTCGATCCTCATAATTATTTTCTTGAAATAAATCTAACAACAGATTAATGGCATAGTTTCGTTCACACTCCGGCATAAGCCCTGTGTCAATTCCATATTGAACTAGTTTTTTAATATTAGTGTAAAACATGTGCGCCTTCTCCTACATCCACAATATAAATCTCTGCTTTATGTCCAACGGCTTCTTCATATTTTTTGTCAATGGTTTCCACAAAAGCGTCCACTGCTTCATTTTTCACAATATTTACGGTGCAACCGCCAAAGCCTCCACCGGTAATACGGGCGCCCATGACACCTTCGATATTCCAAGCAAGATCTACAAGAATATCTACTTCTTC
>JAZRCJ010000016.1:0-28214 GCA_045659705.1 Faecalimonas sp. | reverse complement strand
AACCACAAATCGCAATGTATGAACAATTCGGTATTCCAGGTCTTATGGCATTTAAGAAAACATGTGATTACTGTAAAGAAAAAGGCTTAGTTGTTATCGGTGATATCAAACGTGGTGACATCGGCTCTACATCAGCAGCTTATGCAGTAGGACACGTAGGACGCGTACAAGTTGGAAGCAAGACATACGTTCCATTTGATGAAGACTTTGTAACAGTTAACCCATACCTTGGTTCAGATGGTGTTGATCCATTTATCAAAGTATGTAAAGAAGAAAACAAAGGTATTTTCGTATTAGTTAAGACATCCAACCCATCCAGTGGAGAATTCCAAGACCAGTTGATTGATGGGAAACCACTCTATGAATTGGTTGGTGAAAAAGTAGCTGCATGGGGCGAACAGCACATGGGTGATGAGTATAGTTATGTTGGTGCAGTAGTAGGAGCTACTTATCCGGAGATGGGAAAAGTACTTCGTAAAGTTATGCCAAAAACATATATCTTGGTGCCGGGTTATGGTGCACAGGGTGGAAAAGGAAAAGACTTAGTACACTTCTTTAACGAAGACGGACTTGGAGCAATCGTAAACTCTTCTCGTGGAATTATCGCAGCTTACAAGCAGGAAGCATACGCGAAATTTGGTGCTGAAAACTTTGGTGAAGCATCAAGAGCTGCAGTCGTAGACATGGTAGAAGATATTCGCGAAAGCCTTGAGCAGCGTGCAAAATAGTTGACAGCAAAGCGACTGCTTGCAGTCGACTTTGGTGGAAACTATTTTCATGGGGCGAATGCCCGCGACCGAAAAAATCTTTGATTTTTGAGGTGGCATAACGCTGCGAAAGAAAGGAGAAAAAATAATGGCGGACAGAAAAAAAGAAATGGCGATTGTGGTTTCACAGGAGAGTTTGGCAGAAGGCATTTTCAGTATGTGGATTCAGACAGAAGCTTCCCATACTGCAAAGCCGGGACAGTTTATTTCTATGTACACAAATGATGGAACAAAACTTCTTCCTCGCCCAATCAGCATTTGTGAAATCGATAAAGAGAATGGAAGATTAAGAGTGGTTTATCGTGTGACCGGTGAACATACAGGAACAGAACAGTTCTCCAAGATGAAAGCGGGAGATATCATTCCGGTTATCGGCCCACTGGGAAATGGCTTTCCACTTGAAAAAGCAGAAGGAAAGAAAGCTTTTCTTATGGGTGGTGGTATCGGTGTTCCTCCAATCTTGGAACTTTCTAAGCAACTTACTTGCGAGAAACAGATTGTTATGGGATATCGCGATGCCAATACATTTTTGAAAGAACAGTTTGAAGAAAATGGTAGCGTTTATGTTTCGACAGAAGATGGTAGTGTGGGCACCAAGGGGAATGTAATGAATGCCATCCAAGAAAACGGGTTAACGGCAGACATTATTTACGCTTGCGGACCAACACCAATGCTTCGCGCAATTAAAAATTTTGCAGAAGAACATGGGATTGAATGCTATATTTCTCTAGAAGAGAGAATGGCTTGCGGAATCGGTGCATGTCTTGCATGTACTTGCAAGTCAAAAGAAAAAGATCATCACACAAATGTAAATAATAAGCGTATTTGTAAAGATGGTCCGGTATTCTTATCTACGGAGGTGGAAATCTAATGGATATGCGTGTAAATATAGCAGGAGTTGAGTGGAAGAATCCTGTGACAGTTGCATCAGGAACTTTTGGTTCGGGAGCAGAGTTTTCTGATTTTGTAGATTTGAATAAATTAGGTGCAGTAACAACAAAAGGTGTGGCTAATGTGCCTTGGTCAGGAAATCCGACACCACGTGTGGCAGAAACTTATGGCGGCATGATGAACGCTATCGGGCTTCAAAACCCAGGAATAGACGTGTTCTGTGAAAGAGATATTCCATTTCTGAAACAATACGATACTAAGATTATCGTAAATGTGTGTGGGCATGCGCCAGAAGAATATTTTGCGGTTGTGGAACGCCTTGCAAGTGAAGATATCGATATGATGGAAATCAATATTTCTTGCCCGAATGTAAATGCTGGATTCTTGGCTTTTGGACAAGATCCAAAGCAGGTAGAAAAGTTGACGGCTGAGATTAAAAAGAGAGCGAAACAGCCGATTATCATGAAACTTACACCAAATGTAACAGATATCACGGAGATTGCAAAAGCCGCTGAAGCAGGTGGTGCAGATGCAGTTTCCCTTATCAATACCTTGACGGGAATGAAGATTGACATCAATCGTCGTACTTTTGCGGTGGCAAATAAGACAGCGGGGGTATCTGGACCAGCCATTCATCCGATTGCAGTTCGTATGGTATATCAGGTGGCAAATGCAGTGAACATTCCGATTATCGGTATGGGTGGTATTGCAAGTGCAGAAGATGCCATTGAGATGATTTTGGCAGGTGCAAGCGCCGTGGCAGTTGGAACAGCAAATTTCCATAACCCTGCGATTACCATGGAAGTGGTAGATGGTATTGAAGCATATATGAAGAAACATGGATTTAATACCGTTAGTGAAATGGTTGGATTAGTGAAATAGAAAAAGGCAAATGTATGGAGGATACAAGATGAAATATATATCATTTGCAATTCCTTGCTATAACTCGGAGGAGTATATGGACAAGGCAATTGAATCCATCTTAAAAGGTGGCGAGGATGTGGAGATTATTATCGTGAATGACGGTTCCACAGACCGCACATCTGAGATTGCTAAAAAGTATGAGAGAGAATATCCAACCATCGTAAAAGCGGTGGACAAGGAAAACGGTGGACATGGTGATGCAGTAAACACAGGGCTTATGCACGCAACAGGACTTTACTACAAGGTTGTGGACAGTGATGATTGGGTAGATGAAAAGTCCCTAATTAAGATACTGGAAGTTTTGCATGACCTAGTGGACAAACAGAAGATGGTGGATATGCTGGTTTCCAACTATGTATATGAGAAAGTGGGAGCTAAGCGTAAGAAAGTGATTCATTATCAAAATGTAATGCCACAGGAGAAGATTATCACGTGGAAGGATATGGGGCATTTTCGCATAGGACAGTATATATTGATGCATTCTGTAATGTATCGTACGGAACTTCTTCGCATGTGTAATCTAGTATTGCCGAAACATACATTTTACGTAGACAATATTTATGTGTACTATCCACTTCCTCATGTAAAGACTTTTTATTATGTGAATGTGAATTTTTATCGATATTTTATCGGGCGAGATGGGCAGTCTGTCAATGAAGCGAATATGATTAAACGGATTGACCAGCAGATTTTTGTGACAAAAACCATGATTGATATGTATCAGATGAGAAAAATTGCCAGCCGAAGATTGCGGGCATATATGACCAATTATCTGGCGATTATGATGACGGTGTCCTCTATTATTGCAATTCGTTCAAAACTTCCGGAAAATCTGGAAAAGAAAAAAGAACTTTGGCAATATCTAAAGGAAAAAGATATGCGATTATATACAAAAATCAGATATGGGATCTTGGGACAGACTATGAATCTTCCGGGTAAGCCTGGGCGAAAGGTATCCTCTCTTGCCTACACATTGGCTAACCGAATTTTTGGTTTTAACTAAATAAAAGAAAAAGATTCGGCAATACTATCATAAAAAGGGAGATGTGATAGTATGACAAATCAGTTAGTAAATAGTAAGACGAAAGTAAATCTTATGAAAGCCTTTGCAGGAGAAAGCCAGGCCAGAAACCGCTATACATTTGCGGCGGCTGAAGCTAGAAAGCAAGGGCTTTTTGCGATTTCAGAGATTTTTCTTTTTACGGCAGAGCAAGAGAGAGCTCATGCAAGGCGATTTTATGAGTTGTTAAAAGCTGTAGCGGGAGAGACCATTGAAATTTGTGGTGGTTTTCCGGTAGACTTACAGCCTACAGTAGAGGAACTTCTGTATGCTGCGCAGCATAATGAGTATGAAGAAGCAGAAGATGTCTATCTTGCTTTTGCAGAAGATGCAAAGGAAGAAGGGCTACTGGAAGCATCATCGGCATTTTTACAAATTGCAAAGATTGAAAAAATACATGGGGATCGTTTTGGCGCGATGGCGGATATGTTAAAAGATGGATATTATTTCCAAGACCCTGTGGGTAGTGAATGGATGTGTCTGAATTGCGGGCATATTCACAGCGGTATGGTGGTGCCGGAAGTATGCCCGGTGTGCAGACATGAGAAAGGCTTTTTTATTCCTGCGGAGTATGCGCCGTATTTCCGGTACGTCTAGCAGGTACGCCGTTAACTTCGATTTGGTCATTGATTTCGATGACAAGACAAGGTCTGCCGTCGATAAGTTTTGTTTCAATTAAATCAGAACGCTCTGGATTTACGCGAATGACGATGTCTGGAGTCTCTATCTTGAATTTCCTTGTCTCGGCAATGTTCGTGACAAGGAATTCTGTTTTTTCACCAGCTACTGCATCAAAAGTAGTGTCAAAACGTTCCAATTTTTCCTCGGTTGCGCCACTTTCTGATAAGAGCCTTTTTATCTCCGGTTTGGTAAGCACAGGTGGATCAGGCGTTTCTTTGGCTTCTTCTACAATCTCGTTCAAATGGGTGTGTATGTTGCGAAGAACTTCATAATCGCAAGTCTCTTCTAACGTGTCCATTACCACAGCATGGAAGGTATCTTTTTGACTTCCTGCGGAAAGTTGAACGGTGCAGCCAAGGGTTTCCATAATAAATTCCGGTTGCAATTCTTCGGAATCTTTTGAGAAATATAGTAAACTATGTATATCAGTTGTCCTGTCGTTAAAGGCAGGAAATAAAAATCCTTTTACAGGTGCTTCCACTAGCCAGTCGCGAATGCGATTCTCCATATGATTGGTTTCAGGGTTGTAGCACAAGCCTTCTTTGGAAAGGTGTACCGGACAAATGCTACAAAGAAGATATTCATATACTTCATCAGAGGCATCAAACATCTCTGTTCCATCATTTGCTTTTCCCGGAATATCGTAGGCAACATGGATTAAGATAATATAATAATTTTCCCCGTACTGATAGTTATCAATAATCTTTTGATAGAACTGGTCTAATAAAGCATCGTCCTGTAACTTGCTATTTCTTAAGTTGAGTAAAAATTCTTGATTTCCACCTGCTTGCTCTTCGGCAAGAGGAAATTCCATATTGATTAGATTTTTCCCTATGGTTCCGGAAAGGGTCTGTTTAAAAATGGTCAAATATTTAAAAATCTCTTCCTCAGGAAGGGATAAAAACGCATCTTTTGAGCGTGATACAATTTCTTTATTCCCATTTACATAACAACCACTGATACGTGTAATACTACAACGCTCTGGAGTGTATTGTTTGCGGATTTCTAAGACTTCTTTTTTGTGCATAATGAACCTCACTTTTCATAATATCTTTTGTTATTTTATCATAGGAAAATTTGTTTTACAATCTGGACTTGTTATTTTAAATTGGACATGTTTGAATCTTGATTATGTCAGAGAAATATTGTAGAATGAGTATAGTTGTTAGGAGGAAGATTATGATGAGAAAAAAGATTGTTGCTATTTGTTTTGTGTTGCTTTTTGTATGTTGTTTATTGCCTCATACAACAACTAAAGCGGCAGCACCTAGTGGAATTTTAAACAATGGAATGGATGGTATATCCATTAATATCAATGCGGCTCCATATACGACATTTGCAAATGTTCCAACATGGGGGAGATATGCCTATACAAATCAGGGATGTGCATGGTTCGCATCTGCAAGGGCAAAGCAATTAACGGGTATTGGTAGCACCATTTGGAGTGGTTATAGTTTTTGGTACAATCAGTACAATCTATTCGGATATGGACGAGGCACAACGCCACGAGCAAAATCCTTGGCTTGTTATGAGAACCATGTGTCAGTGGTAGAAAAAGTTTCGGGAAATCAGTTGACCATCAGTGAAGGTGGTTCGGGCAACTCGGATGCTAGCCATGGATATTGTATTATCACAAGAAAGACAGCACCGACAGTAGGTACTTCCTATGGTGTATCAGGTAAGTTTTTAGGGTATGTGTATCTCAATGGGGGTTCTAGCACTTCAACAACCGTGAGTATGAATTGGATATGGGATGATTGCCAACCTGCTACGAATGACGTATGGGTATATACAAAAGCGGTAGCGAATATATCTGGACATTTTTCTGGGGCCGGAATTGATTTTTGGGATAGTGTAGGAACGCACGTGGGTGGCAAATCAGAGTCTACCAATTATACCCGATCAGAGTTGGAAGTGTGGTATACTGTGTCTAAAGAAATGCCAAGCATGAAGTTAAAACCGGGTACTAAGTATTCGTATCGATTTTATGTGGTATTTAATGGAAAACAATACAATGGACCGACAAAGACTTTCAAAACAAAAGAAACAACTTCCAATAGGCTAACAACACCGGCTGTTACCTCTGTAAAGAATGGAAACGGTGCAGTAGTGGTAAAATGGTCTGCTGTAAATGGGGCAGCAGGATATCGTCTTTTTAGAAGTACGGATGGTGGAAATACATGGAGTGGAATTGTGACACTCAATGGTACTTCTTATTCGGATAAGAATGTAAAAGAAAATGTAAAGTATACCTATACTGTTCGAGCATATCGAGATACATATGCTATGGCAAATGCAAATATATATAGCGCGAACTATTGGAGTGACTATAAACGTTCGAACCCGAGTGTTACATACAAAAGTGCAAAGTCATTTTCAAAAGTAACATTATCTAAGACTTCTTACGTATATACAGGGAAAGC
Source organism: Faecalimonas sp. (assembly GCA_045659705.1). Lineage (GTDB taxonomy): Bacteria > Bacillota > Clostridia > Lachnospirales > Lachnospiraceae > Faecalimonas. The sequence continues at coordinate 21,468 of JAZRCJ010000016.1, read as the reverse complement.
TTTTAAACCAACTGTAAAAGTTTATGTGGGAAAAACAAAAATTTCTAGTAAATATTATTCAGTCAGTTATAAAAACAATCAAAACGCAGGAACTGCGACTGTTACTATTACAGGAAAAAGTACATACAGTAATTATAAAAGTACAGCTAAGTTTACCATTAAGCCGAAAAGTTTTACAAAGGTTACCTTATCGGCAAGTACTTATGCTTACAGTGGTAAGGCGAAAAAACCAACTGCAAAAGTTTATGTAGGAAAAACACAACTTTCAAGTAAATATTATGTCCTTTCTTATAAGAATAATATAAATATTGGAACGGCAACAGTCACTATTCAAGGAAAAGGAAAGTATTCTAATTACCAAAGTAAAAAGACATTTAAAATCATACCTAAAAAACAAGTGATTGTATCTGCAAAAAGTACGCAAAAAGGTCGAGTTGATGTTGTTCATACATATGATGCGACGTGCAGTGGTTATCAAGTACAGGTTAGTGCATATAAGAATTTTAAGTCCATTTTTACAAAAGGTACCTTTGAAGGGAATCAAAACTATGGATGGTATGCATATGGTATGAAAAGCGGAAAAGCATATTACTTAAGAGTACGTTCATATAAAACGGTAAACGGCAAAAAGTGGTATGGCGCTTGGAGTAATGTAAAAACAATTAAAATTAAATAGTACTTTGGTTTTGAAATTGAATTTTAGAGTTATGATAAGAGGTTGGTAAATTGCCAGCCTCTTTTTCATAGAATGCTATAAAACGATAACAGGAAATACTATGCCAGATCAGAAAATAGAAAATATGCTTAACCTTGCTTTAGATGCTACTGAAGCAGAGCGAGAAAAATCTTTGGAACTTGATGTGGGTTATAATCCCATTGAACGAGAATGGGATGTGATTGTAAAGTATTCGGGAAATTTAGATGAGATACGGCAAATGGGAATAACGGTAGTGGAGCTTACAGGCGGATTTGCAATCGTTACCGTAAAGGAAAATCAGTTAAAAACCCTCGCGGGGAACCCGCAGATTGAATATATCGAAAAACCAAAACGACTCTTCTTTCAAGTGGAGAATGGGAAAAGAGTATCTTGTATACCAGAAGTACAAAGGCCACCATATGACTTGTTTGGAGTAGGGATATTGGTTGCGGTAATCGATTCGGGCATAGACTATATGCTAGATGATTTCCGAAGAGCAGATGGCAGTACTAGAATTCGAGCCCTTTGGGATCAGACGATACCGGGGAATCCGCCGAACGGGTATGCCATTGGGAGTGAATATACAGAAGCCCAGATTAATGAAGCCCTTATGCAGTCGACATTACAGGAGCGTCTTGTCATCGTGCCAAGTGTCGATACATCTGGACATGGGACCGCAGTTACAGGTGTGGCGGCGGGCACTAGAGGTGTGGCATCGAAAAGCGAGCTTCTAATTGTAAAGCTCGGTTCGCCTATGCAGGATGGATTTCCAAGAACTACGGAGCTGATGCAGGCCATTGATTACGTAGTGAAAAAGGCATTGGAATACCAGATGCCTATAGCGATTAACTTAAGCTTTGGAAATACCTATGGCTCTCACGATGGAACCAGTCTGTTGGAGCGTTTTATTGATAATATTGCAAATGTATGGAAAAGTGTAATCTGCATCGGGACGGGAAACGAAGGCGCCGCAGCAGGGCATATATCTGGCAGGTTAAACCCCGAGGAAGACGTAACCATTTCCCTTGCTGTACAGGAATTAACCCCAACATTAAATGTGCAGATTTGGAAAGCGTATCAGGATCAGATGGATATTTCCATTATCTCCCCGTCTGGCGTGCGGGTAGGACCGATTCAAGAGGTTCTTGGCTCACAGAGATTTGTAATAGGGGAAACAGAACTTTTGGTGTATTATGGAGAACCAAGTCCCTACAGTATTGATCAGGAAATTTACATCGATTTTCTTCCGAGGAATGATTATATCAATGCAGGGGTGTGGAGAATTGTGTTAACACCCAGAGAGATTATTACTGGACGGTTTGCAATGTGGCTTCCAAGTGAAGGAGCATTGAATGCAGGAACCGCATTTTTAAGACCGAGTGAAGTAGGGACCTATACCATTCCATCTACAGCAGAGCGTACCATCGGCGTGGGAGCATATGATGCTTTGACACTAAGCTATGCGGCATTTTCCGGGCGTGGGCAACTTGGGATTGGAACTCGGATTAAGCCGGATATTGTGGCTCCAGGTGTGAATGTGATGGCGCCAACGCCAGGTGGAGTATATGCAGAATTTAGTGGGACTTCTTTTGCAACACCATTTGTGACCGGAGGGGCTGCGCTCCTGATGGAGTGGGGGATTGTAAATGGAAATGATCCATACCTTTACGGGGAGAAAGTAAAGGCATATCTAATTCGAGGGGCAAAGCCGTTGCCGGGATATACAGAGTATCCAAATACGGAGGTTGGATGGGGTGCGCTTTGTGTGGCAGAGAGTATACCATAATAATCAATCTTGAGTGTGAGAAAAGAAGATGTTAGAATGGATGTATAGTTGGGAGGAAAAAGCAAATGCGAAAGATAACATGTTGGTTACTTATGTGTGCCGTAATAATGATGTTGATGGGATGCGAGAAAGAAAACGTACATGACACTCCGTCGCCACAGATAGAAAAACAAGTGGAGGAACATTCCCCGTTGTATCATGAAAAATATGCGGTGGAAGATGTGATAGAGTATTTCAATGAAGTTGTATTAGATGTGGAATATGCTACAGGAGATGGTGATTTTACTTTGGTGCAGAAATGGAATATTCCGCTTTATTATGAAATGACAGGAGAAAGCACAGAAAAGGATCGTGAGGTTCTCCAAGATTTCTTTGAAGAGCTGAACAAGATAAAGGGCTTCCCAGGTATTTATCAAGCTACAGATGAAAATCCTGCAAATGTAAATATTGGATTTTATGGATATGATGCATTTTATGATGCTATGGGCGAAGTGGTAAATTATGAAGATTCTGACGGAGCAGTGCAATTTTGGTATGGCACGGAAACGAATGATATATATACAATGAATATTGGATACCGAACAGATATTGACCAACATATTAGAAACAGTGTTTTGCTAGAAGAAATTGTAAATGGACTTGGCATCACCGATACAAAGCTACGTGAAGATAGTATCGTATATCAGGAATATTCGGAAACCCAAGAACTTTCAGATATGGATTGGCTATTGTTAGAATTGCTTTACCACCCAGATATTGCTTGTGGGATGAACAAAGAGCAATGTGAAAGTGTAATTAGAAAAATTTATTACTGATAAAGTAAGAGAAACTTTTTTCAAAACAAAAAAATAATCTTGACGATGCGGACGGTAGAGTGTTATACTGTCCGCACACTCTTATAAATCAATTTACAAATCAAAGATCAAAAAAATCTTTATTACCCAAGTGAAAACAGAATAGTAGAAAAGGAGAAGATAGCATTGAAGAAGTATGTGTATTTGCTGTCTGTATTTGCCATATGCATTTTGGCATATCCCATTATGCAGGTGAAGATGGCAGCGGATGAAACAACGTATTATGAGAAGGTTGAAGATTCCTATGGTGTCAATGGCGGAAAGTTTAAAGTAAATGGTATATGGGCATATTGCGCAGACTGCAATAAAAATGCTGTGCCGAAGGGAACTGCCATTGAAAGCATTAAAAAGTCAACCAATGAAAACCTGCGTAAAGTACTGTGGTATGGAAGTATCGGACCGGGAGCAATCATAGATAATGATGATAGCGGTTGGATTCAAACCGCTCAGGCAGTTTCCCAAGCTATGGGAAATGGCACTGTAAATAGCAGATACAAAAGTTGGTATGAGGACGTTATCAAAAAAGAAGCGCCGCCTTCTGGTTTTGCGGCATACATAGCGACACCGGAAAATAGCAGTTTACAGCCACTGGCGTATTTTGTCTATGAACCCATAGGAAAAGCACAATTAAAAAAGACTTCTTCCAACCAGGATACGGAAGGGAATAGTAATTATTCTTTGGAAGGAGCAAAATATGGTGTATACAAAGAAAAGGCATGCACCACAAAAGTAGGAACATTTGAGACAGACTCAGATGGAAAGTCTAACATTCTAAAATTAGAGCCAAAAACTTATTACGTCAAAGAAACAGCTGCACCGAAAGGTTATGCGCTGTCTACAACCGTATCGAAAATGGTTGTCAAAGAAGATGAAACAATCACACTCAGTGTAGAGGACACCCCCATTAAAGGAAAATTACAATTGATCAAGCTCTCGGCCAATACGGGTACTACAAGTGGAAATGCCTGTTATAGCTTAGAAGGAGCAGAATATGGAGTATACAAAGAAAAGGCATGTACCACAAAAGTGGCCACATTAAAGACTGGAAGCAATGGGAAATCCAGCACCGTATCTTTGCTGGCAAATACTTATTATATCAAGGAGACCAAAGCACCAAAAGGTTATGTGAAGGATGGCACGGTATATACGGCAAAGGTGACTGCAGCTGATTCCGTCACGGTAAAAGTAAATGTAAAGGATCAACCGCAATTAGACACCATAGACGTGATACTAAAAAAAGTCGATGCTGGGACGGAAGACAATAAGTCCACTCATTCCGGAACATTAAAAGGAGCCCAATATGCAGTACAGTACTATGATGTGCTACTAGAAGATGCAGAGCTAGATCCGGCTATCACGCGGGCAGAACCAAAAATGATATGGATATTGGAAACGGATGAGAATGGGTATTTACATCTCAATAATACCTATAAAGTTTCTGGGGACGCATTTTACCGAGACAGTGCGGGACAACCGGGTTTTCCTATCGGGACAGTAACCCTCCAGGAGATAAAAGCGCCAGAAGGATATCTGTTAAATTCAGAAGTTTATGTAAGACAGATTACCATAAAAGGAAATGCCGAGGATGTCAATAGTTATAACTGTCCAGTGGCAAAAGAACAGGTGTTAAGGGTGAATTTATTGAAATTACAGGAAGATACGGATGTGCCGATTCCGGGAACCGTGTTTGAGCATATAAGACCGGACGGAACGGTAGAAAAGCTGGCTACAGATGAAAGTGGAAGCCTAAGTTTTGAAGGGCTTCAATATGGAAATCATATCATTCGGGAAAAAGAGGTTATGGAAGGATATCTTATTAACGAAAACGATATTTGCTTTTGCGTAGGAACAGATAATGACATCCAATTAACGAATGAGATAGACCATAGTAAAGGAGATATTGAGTTTCTGGTGACAGAGGAAGGGAATGTTTCGATTGTCATGTATGACAAATTAGAACCTGTCACAATAAAACTTCATAAGGTGAATTCTCTTGGACAAGTATTAGAAGGTGTAGAATTTACTGTTTACGAAGATGCAGAGTGTGTGACGGAGATTGCAAAAGGAGTCACAAGAGAAGATGGAAATCTGGAAATTTCGGGGCTTAATTCCCACAAAACGTATTATATGAAGGAAACGAAGGTGGCACCGGGGTATCGTTTACCCTTAGATGAAGCGGGGAAACCGATTGTCTATGAAATTTGCGTAACAAATATTCCGGCGCAGGGAATTTTTGAGATTTCTGTGAATGGACAGGTCTATGAAGATGAGCCAATTACCATTGTCAATGAAATCGGAGAGCCCCTACCACAGACTGGTGCTATGGGAGTATATCCTATGGTGTTGGTGGGACTTTTAAGTATGCATCTGTGTAGCTATGAAAAGAAAAAGAAAGGAAAGAGGTATTAGAATATGAAAAATAGAATCATTAAAACAATTCTGATGATGGCGTTGACAATCATGTTGGCACTTCAAGGAATGACAGAAACATTTATGGTTATGGCAGCGACTGAAGAGGCTGCGGAAGGAATTGTGGATTTTGACCGCGGGGAGGCATCTATTATAATTCAAGGAAACAAAGGACAATCTTTAAAAGGAAAAACGTTTCAGATCTATCAACTGTTTTCTGCGGAAAATTCGGTGGGGTTGGAGTCAATTAATTATATCGTAAACCCAGAGTTTCAAGGAATCCTTCAAAAAATCGTGAGTAACAAGGCGGAAAAATCCGTTTCGGAAACCACGGAATATGAAATTGTTGATTATATACAAGCTTTAGGAGAAAACCAGGAAAAAAGTGAAGACAGCAAGGAGTTTCGTCTTTTTGTGGAAGAAGTGCGAGACAAAATTGTAGAAGAACATATTGAAGGAGATACTGTGAATGTCACTTCCATAAGAGATGATAATTCTGTCTTGGTCACCGGATTGGAGTATGGATACTACATCGTAGACGAAATTACGGAGGTGAAAGAAACGGATTCTGCTGCTTCCCTGTGTATGGTAAGTACAGCCGCACCAACAACACAGTTCTATGTAAAATCAGATTATCCAACGCTCATTCATAAAATACAGGAAGATGATGATAAAAGTGTCGTGGGAAATGACGGATGGAATGACATAGGCGATTATGATATAGGACAGATGATACCTTACAAATGCGAATCCTATGTTCCGAATATGAACGGTTATGACACCTATTATTATGCGTGGCATGGTGTATTAGACGACGCCATTACATTTAAGAAAGATAACTTAGCTATTACCATATATCAAGAGGTGGAAGATGTTACAAAAAATTATGTATTGAAAGAACAGGAATTTCGAATTTTTGAGGATGTGGAAGACGAGACATTTGTTGTTCAAATCGAAGATATCAAGAGTATTGTCGAGAGAGAGTTCGGTCAAGGGCAATATGGTCAACGTGTGGTATTCACTTACTTTGGTGTGTTAAATGAAAAAGCGGCAAATCATACGGGGCGTCCAGGATTTGAACAGGATGTAAGGTTAGAATTTTCTAATGATCCGGATTCAAATAATCAAAGAAGTACGGGGTATACGCCGTGGGATACAACGGTTTGTTTTACTTATCGATTAAATCTAAAAAAGGTGAATGATCAGGGGCTTGTGTTAGCTAATGCAAAATTCAGGTTATATTATGATGAAGCATGTACAGAAGAAGTTGTGCTCAAAGAGACAGAAGCGAGGTATACGGTTACAAAAGAAGAAGGTTCTCAGAGTGTGGAAATGATTTCGGGAAGTACAGGGGAGTTTTGCATTGTAGGTTTAGATGATGGTATCTATTATCTTAAAGAAACGAAGGCGCCGATTGGATATGCAAAACTAGAAAGCCCTATAAAAATTGAGTTTTCCGCCATGATGAATCCAGAGCGTAATCAATACATAAAGGGCGATGGAAATACGCAGAAAGCACTTGTACAACTACTGGGTTATGCCGATATGAAGAAAAGTAGCATTACATTATCTTCTGATGTGACGGACGGTGCGGTAAACCTTACCGTTATCAATACAATTGGGAAAATGCTTCCAATAACAGGCTCTGTAGGAATGGTAGTTTTAGTTAGTGTAGGTCTTGCTCTTTTGCTAGTGGCATTAAAAAAGAAAAGTAGAAAAAAAGGAGTATAACAAAACACATGAAAAAGGGATTGAAAATACTTTGTTTCACGGTGGGTTTTAGCTTGTGCGTATATCCGTTAGTCAGTAGTTTTCTAGAAGGCAAAAAGCAACAAAATGTGGTCGCAACGTTCGAAAAGGTCTTGGAATCGCAGAAAGAGGAGAAAGTAAAGCAATGTCTACAGAAGGCAAGAGAATATAATGAATTATTGTTTCAAATAGGAGAGGTGTATGTGAGCGGTTCCAGAGAACTGTTGCTAACCAAAGAAAGCTATGAAGAGAACTTAAATTTATCTGGAGATGGGATTATGGGCAGTGTGGGAATTCCAAAGATTAGCGTAAATATTCCTATTTATCATGGGACAGATGATAAGGTTTTATCTGTCGGGGCAGGACATTTGTATGGAAGTAGCTTACCTGTGGGCGGAAAAGATACTCACAGCGTTCTTACCGGGCATCGAGGGCTACCCAATGCAAAGCTATTTACCCGATTGGATGAACTTGAAAAGGGAGATGTATTTTTCCTTTATGTGTATAACCAAAAGCTTTCTTATATGGTAAATGAGATACAGGTTATTAAGCCATTCGAGAGAGAAGCCTTGCAGATTCGTGAAGGAGAGGATTTGGTATCCCTTGTTACTTGCACGCCTTATGGCATCAACACGCATCGGCTTGTGGTGACGGGAGAGAGAATTTCTGAAATACAAGGGCAGAAAGCCAAACTGAAGCCACAAGTCGGTAGTCTAAGAGAACGAGTCTTTGGGATTCTTCCCTTTGGAGTTGTGGGTGTCATAGGTATTCGATATATGAAAAAGAAAGGAAAACACAGGGTATGAATAAAAAAAGAAAAGATATGTTATTAACGCTCTTGGTCCTAGTTCTTCTTTGCTCTTATTTTGTCAGTTCCGCTGCTGAAAGCAAAGGGAGCATAAGGATTTCATTGACAGATGGAGCAGAGGGTACGTCAAAAGAGGGAGTGGTATTGGGCTATTGTAAAGTGGAGGGAGTAGATCTAGATGAAATAAAAAATACGCAGGAATTGGTGGGTTTATCAGAAAAGCTGTCAAAAGAATTGCATCCAAAAGGAATGGTGACAACAGATACGAACGGTGTGGCAGAAATCCTCGGTTTGGAGCCGGGAGCATATTTGATAAAACCTGTGGATATGGCAAACTACGATGAGATTACACCAACACTTGTGAGCATTCCGTATTGGAATAATGAAACGAAAGAGATGCTATATGACATCACGGTTATTCCGAAGCATACACCAATTTTTAAACCATTATCCAAATCTAAGGCGGTTAGCGTTGTTCCCGAAATTGTACAGACCGGCGATGATACACATCCATGGGTTTATGTGATAGGCATGGTTATAGGGGCTTCAGTTGTGGCGATTTTTTATAATATAAAAAGAAAAACATTTGGAAAGAAAAGGGATAAAACTTTACACATTTAGAGAAAATACTTATAATATATGTTCAGGATATGCGGTATATTTGAAAGAAGGAAATGTGATGAGTCAGTCAGGAGTGCAAAATACAGAACATTATAATAAGATGACAAATTGGCCGGTGTCAAAACTTGTGATTACGCTTGGGATACCGACTACGATTAGTATGTTAGTTACCACCATCTACAATATGGCGGACACCTTTTTTGTGGGAAAGATAGATACCAGTGCCAGTGGCGCGGTTGGAGTTGTGTTTGGACTTATGTCCATCATCCAAGCCCTCGGATTTATGTTTGGCCACGGTGCAGGAAGTATTATATCTAGACGTTTGGGAAGTAGAGATGTAGAAAGTGCGAAAGTGTATGCTTCCCTTAGCTTTTTCGGCGCGTTAATTATTGGTGCGTTGGTAGGTGCCCTAGGACTAGTTTTTATCAATCCGGTGATGCGACTGTTTGGAAGCACAGAAACCATTTTGCCTTATGCAAAGGACTATGGAATTTATATTTTATTAGCTGCACCAATTATGATGGCGAGCTTTGTGTTGAATAACATTTTGCGCTATGAAGGAAAGGCATATCTAGCCATGATTGGGCTGACCATTGGCGGAGTATTAAATATCATCTGTGACCCCATTTTTATCTATGGGTTTAAAATGGGGATTGCCGGCGCCGGGCTGGCAACGGCCTTGTCCCAGTGTGTTGGTTTTAGTATTCTCTTAAGTATGTTTTTGCGGGGCAAGACAGAGAGTAAGATTGTGTTTGAAACGTTCAAAAAGAATATTGGAAAAATAGGTCTCATCATTCGAACCGGATTTCCAAGTCTGGTCCGTCAGGGATTGGGCGGCGTTGCGACCATGTTCTTAAATGGTTATGCGGGAATTTACGGCGATGCGGCAGTTGCAGCGATGGCGATTGTGAATCGTATCTGTTTCTTTATCTTTGCGGTAGGTCTTGGAATCGGACAGGGATTTCAGCCAGTAGCCGGTTTTAATTATGGAGCCAAAAGATATGATCGCGTAAAAAGAGCATTTTTCTTCACCTGGGGTGTGGGAGAAGTATTGCTTGGAATATTGGCGATTGTTGGTATCTTTTTGTCCGGGCAGCTGATTGAAATTTTTAGAAATGATGCGGATGTCATTGCAATTGGAACAGTGGCACTTCGCTATCAACTGATAGCGTTGTTTTTCCAACCAATAGCCATATGCGCAAGTATGCTGTTCCAAAGTGTTGGGGCCAATAAATTGGCAACGGTATTTTCCATGCTTCGTAGTGGAATTTGTTTTATTCCAATATTAATTGCAACCCATGCACTCTTTCATTTGCAAGGAGTACAGATGGCACAGGCAATTGCCGACGTACTTACATTTGTCATTGCGGTACCGATTGTCATTCGATTTATCAAACAGTTGTCTGAAAAGCAGGATGTGGAAGGAGAATAGATATGAAAGTGATTGTTGTAGGGCCAAAGGGCAAGATGGGAAGACTTATTACAAAGATTGCGGCTGAAAAAGAAGAATTGGAGTTAGTGGCAGGTGTAGGGCCAAAAGGACGAGACTATATCGGACAAGATTTGGGAATGGTGGCAACCATCGGTTATGAAATTGGCGTACCAGTTGTAGATGATCTGGAGAGTGTGATTGATAAGTGTGATGTCATCATTGATTTTTCTACCAGAGAGATGGCTATGAAGGTAGTAAAGCTTGCCACCACATATAAAAAGGCATTGGTGTGTGGGACGACTGGATTTCCAAAAGAAGAATTCAGCGCTTTTGAAGAAGCAGCGAAAGAGATTCCTATGCTCTATGCGGCAAATACATCAAAGCTTGTAAATGTAATGAATAAATTGTTGGAGCTTGCTGTGAAAGCAGTAGGGGAAGAAGTTGACATTGAAATTCTAGAAATGCATGACCAATGTAAAAAAGATGCACCAAGCGGTACATCGAAAGAGATGGGTGAAATTATGGCTCATGCCTTGGGAAAAGAGCTGAAAGATGTTGCAGTCTATGGGCGTGAAGGAGAAGTGCCTAGAGTGCCGGGAACCATCGGTTATCATTCTCTTAGGGCAGGAAACATTCCAAGTAGTCACACCGTATATTTGGGTGGTATGGGAGAGCGACTTGAGATTACCCATCACTCTTACAACTGGGAATGTTTTGCCAGAGGAGCCTGTGATTGTGCCTTGTTTTTGAAGGACAAAGGTCCTGGATTTTACACAATCAAAGATGTATTACAATTATAATGTTACATAAGTCGGATGATGTCCTGTATGTTTTAAAAACTTTTTCAGGATGTCGTCCGTTTTTATTTTTAAACTAGAAGTATTGATGCAAGGATGGCAGCCGATGTATTCGTCTTTTAATAAATCCTTGTCTATCAAGAGTTCTACATACCAGTCTTCGTCATTCATAAGTCCCAGTACGCTGACAGAACCCGGAGTAATATTTAAATATTTTTCCATATATTCCGGTTCTGCAAATGAAAGTCTGGAGATATGCAGCTGTTTTGACAAATCTTTTGTCATGAATTTCTTTTCACCAGGCATTAAGAGCAAAAAGAAAGTAGTCTTTTGCTGGTTGCGTAGGAATAAATTTTTGCACATAGTAACGCCTAAAGCTTTGTCTACGATTTCGCATTCTTCCATGGTGGCAGCCACATCGTGGTCTACTCTTTCATATGGAATTTTTAGTTTATCTAGCAGAGCATAGACAGCCATTTCTTTTGGGAGTCGGTTGCCGTCTGTCGGTGCTGTGGTGTATCGTTCTTCGCTCACATGAATCGTACTCATAGTTTTCAATCCTCGCTCTCTAAAATCGATATAGTCAGTATAATGCAAAGTATCAAAAATAACAAGAAATTCATATAATAAATAAAGCGGAAAAAGGAGTTTTTATATGCGTTTGTGCGAACTGCGGGAAAAAGAAGTTATCAATCTGTGTGATTGCAAACGACTCGGTTGCGTGGGGGATGTGATTATAAATATGTGTGATGGCTGCTTAGAGGCTATCATTGTTCCGGAAATCTGCAGATTTCATGGTCTTTTTGGGTACGATGCAGAGTATATTATTCCATTTGATTGTATAAAAAAAGTGGGGCCGGATATTATTACCGTAGAAATATGTGAAGAAAAGTGTCTTAAAAGTTGCAAAGACATATAGTTTTCTGTTAGAATAGACACATGAGAAAAGAAAAGGGAGGATTTGCGGTATGAAATGTCCATACTGTGGCCATGCAGACACAAAGGTAATTGATTCGAGACCGGCAGAAGACGGTGGTTCTATCCGTAGAAGACGTTGTTGTGACGTGTGCGGAAAACGATTTACTACTTACGAGAAGGTTGAGACAATTCCTTTAATCATTATTAAAAAGGACAACAACAGGGAACAATATGACCGTGCAAAGATTGAGGCCGGCATTTTACGAGCTTGCTATAAGCGTCCTGTTTCCGCAGATTCGATTAAACGTACAATCGAATTGATAGAGACCGATATTTTTAAGTTGGAAGAAAAGGAAATTCCAAGTAAATTAATCGGAGAGATTGTAATGGACCGATTAAAAGAACTGGATGAAGTTGCTTATGTTAGATTCGCATCTGTTTATCGTGAATTTAAAGATGTGAATACATTTATGGCAGAGATTAAGAAAATTTTAGACAAGTAAGAAAAGAAAAGGGTGTACCGATTGGTATATCCTTGCTTTTTAAGTAGGAAAAACTATGAGAACATATAAATTGACGGTGGCTTATGACGGGACTCGTTATAAAGGATGGCAGCGGCAAGGGCTTACAGATAATACTATCCAGCAGATAATAGAAGATCAGGCATCAAAGGTTTTGGGATATAAAGTGGAAATAGATGGTTCTGGTAGGACCGATGCAGGGGTTCATGCAAAGGGACAAGTAGCCAGCATGCAGGTATCCGGAAAACTTTCGGATTCTTTTTTGGAAAAGTTAAATGAAGCGCTTCCAGAAGATATTAGAGTTTGCACATTGGAACTTATGCCAAAAAGTTTTCATGGAAGATATGACGCTATTGCAAAACGGTATTCCTATCTGGTGGACACACGAAAAGTACCAAATGTTTTTAAGAGGAAGTATGCTTGCCATTATCCGGAAGAATTGGATATAGAGGCGATGCAAACGGCAGCGCAGTTATTGATAGGCACCTATGATTTTTCGGCATTTACTGACGATAAAACAGAAAAATCAAAGAAAAGAACGGTGTATGAGATTACCATATGTAAAAAAGGCTCTATGGTGGAAATGTCGTTCTATGGAAATGGCTTTTTATATCATATGGTGCGTATTTTATCAGGAACTTTATTGCAAATCGGAACGGGTGAAAAGAAGACTTCAGATATTTCTAAGATGTTGGAAAGAAAAGATAGAAGTCTGACTGGATTTTTAGCGCCGGCAAAAGGATTATGTTTGGAAGAAGTATATTATGGAGGCAGAGAAAAATGAAACTTATATCGTGGAATGTAAATGGGATACGTGCTTGTGTGCAGAAGGGTTTTTTGGATTTTTTTAAGGAAGTAGATGCGGATATTTTTTGTATACAGGAAAGCAAAATGCAGGAAGGGCAATTGGATTTAGACCTTCCGGGATATTATCAGTATTGGAATTACGCGGAGAAAAAAGGATATTCAGGAACTGCCATTTTTACAAAGGAAGAGCCAATTTCGGTACAGTATGGAATTGGCATAGAAGAGCATGACCACGAAGGGCGAGTTATCACTTTGGAATTTGACAATTTCTATATGGTGACAGTTTATACGCCGAATTCTCAGGATGAGTTAAAAAGATTGGCTTATCGTATGCAATGGGAGACAGATTTTCTTGCATACCTAAAGAAACTGGAAGAAACTAAGCCAGTTATCTTTTGTGGAGACCTAAATGTGGCACATCAGGAAATCGACTTGAAAAATCCAAAGACGAATCGGAAAAATGCAGGCTTTACGGATGAAGAAAGACAAAAGTTTACAGAAGTGTTAGAGGCAGGATTTGTCGATACATTCCGATATTTTTATCCGGATATGGAAGGTATTTATTCTTGGTGGTCTTATCGTTTCAGTGCAAGAGCAAAAAATGCAGGGTGGCGTATTGATTATTTTTGCGTATCTGAGTGTTTAAAAGACAAGTTAAAAGATGCCAGAATTTTGACAGAAGTTATGGGTTCTGACCATTGTCCGGTAGAACTTACGATATTTTAGGAGGATATAGTAATGAGGATAGAAAAAGAGAATACAATTGCAATTGTAGTGGATTATCAGGAAAAGTTAATGCCGGTTATGCATAACACAGAGCAGTTGCTTCACAATTCCTGCATTTTGTTGGAGGGCTTAAAGACTTTAGAGGTGCCAATGGTTATCACCCAGCAATATACAAAGGGACTTGGCATGACAGTGGCGCCGATTAGAGAAGCAGTGGGAACAGAAGAATATACAGATAAGATTTCTTTTACTGCTTATGATTGTGTGTCAGAACAGTTGAAAGATAAAAAGTTTGTAATCGTCTGCGGAATTGAGACGCACATCTGTGTGCTTCAGACAGTGATTGACTTGAAAGCTGCAGGTTATATACCGGTGCTTGTTGCAGACTGTGTATCGAGCAGAAAGGAATCAGATAAGGCAGTTGCCTTGGAGAGGGCGAAGGCAGAGGGTGCGATTGTGACAACCTATGAGTCGCTTTTGTTTGAACTTTTGAAAGTGGCAGGGACGGATACAAGTAAAGTGATACAGCGGCTTATAAGATAGAAATGGGTTAAATAGATTTTACAAGTATACCTTTTGAAAAAAATATGGTAAAATAATATGAAATATGTTTAACGGAAAGGATTGGGAAGAAATGTTAAAGGGGAAAACAGTTATTCTTGGTGTGACAGGCAGCATTGCTGCGTATAAAATAGCAGACCTTGCAAGCAAGCTTTCAAAACTGCATTGCAATGTGCATGTGATTATGACAAAGAATGCAACAAACTTTATTCATCCGATTACTTTTGAAACTTTGACGAACAATCGTTGTCTTGTAGATACATTTGATAGAAATTTTCAGTATAACGTGGAACATGTAGCACTTGCAAAGCAGGCAGATGTGGTACTTGTAGCGCCGGCAACTGCCAATGTGATTGCAAAGATGGCACATGGAATTGCCGATGATATGTTAACGACCACAGTGCTTGCATGTGATTGCAAGAAGATTGTGGCACCTGCTATGAATACACAGATGCTATACAATCCAATCACGCAAGATAATTTGGCTATTTTGCAACATTATGATTTTGAAATTATTACGCCTGCAAATGGAATGTTGGCCTGCAAAGATATTGGCGACGGAAAACTTCCGGATACAGACGTATTGTTGGATTATATTTTGAAAGCTATTGCATTTGAGAGAGATATGGAAGGACTAAAGGTGCTTGTGACAGCGGGGGCGACTCAGGAAGCATTGGACCCAGTGCGCTATATTACGAATCATTCTACCGGTAAGATGGGATATGCACTAGCTAAGAATGCTATGCTTAGAGGGGCCGATGTGACTCTCGTGACAGGAAAGACAAGCCTAGAAAAACCACGGTTTGTAGATGTGGTAGAAGTAAAAAGTGCAGCGGACATGTACGAGGCTGTGACAAGCCGTTCGGATGAGCAGGACATTATCGTGAAGGCAGCAGCAGTTGCCGATTATACGCCGACTACAGTCAGCGAGGACAAGATGAAAAAGACAGAGGATGATCTTGCAATTCCGGTAGAGAGAACAAAGGATATCTTAAAGACGTTGGGAGAGAAGAAACTTCCGGGACAGTTTTTGTGCGGCTTTTCTATGGAAACGAAGGATATGTTAGAGCATTCCCGTGAGAAATTAGAAAAGAAAAGATTAGATATGATAGTAGCGAACAACCTCAAGGTAGAAGGTGCTGGTTTTGGTGTAGATACCAATGTAGTTACGATGATTACACCTGAGGAAGAAATTGAATTAGAAAAGATGAGCAAAGAAGAAGTCGCAGAAAAGATTTTGGATAAAATCTTGCAATTGCGAAATTAGTTAGTAAAGCAACAAGGAGGCAGGCGAAATGAGAGGAAAAAAACATAATATCCGTTGGATGGTTAGTGTCGCGCTTATGGCAGCCATTGTAATTGTGTTGGCAAATACGCCCCTTGGTATGATTCAATTGCCTATTGTAAAAGCTACAACTGTTCATATTCCGGTAATTATAGGGGCAATATTGCTAGGTCCTTCGGCAGGCGCGATTTTAGGTTTTGTTTTTGGAATGTGTTCCTTGATTAGTAATACCATGGCGCCGACGCTTTTGTCATTTGCCTTTTCACCGTTTATGAGTACGACAGGACTACCGGGAGCGTTAAAAGCGATTTGGATTTCTGTAGGGTGTCGTATCTTGATAGGTGTGGCAGCCGGTTGGATTTGGATTTTGCTTAAGAAGATAAAAATGAATCAGATTATCGCGCTGACTATTACCGGCTTTTTGGGCTCTATGGTAAATACAGTTACCGTGATGGGAAGTATCTATTTTCTGTTTGCGCAGCAGTATGCACAGGCAAAAGATGTGGCAGTTACTGCGGTGTGGGGACTTGTTATGGGAACGGTTACAGCATCTGGGATACCGGAGGCAATAGCGGCAGCAATCTTGGTAGCATTTATTGCAAAAGTGCTGTTGAAATTTAGATTCATAAAATAAAGACGGTAGTTTTAAAAACCACCGTCAAGTCCTATGATTTGCCCAGTTAGATAAGAAGGGCTATTTGCTAATTGTATAACTGTATCAGCAACTTCCTGCACCGTGCCAAAGCGCCCTGCAGGAATTTCTATTTCTAAAGCTAATCTTTCGTCTTCGCTAAGACAAGCATTCATTGTTGTATCAATGACGCCACAGGCAATGGCGTTGACCTGAATGTTGCTTGGGGCAAGCTCTTTTGCCAGGGCTTTTGTAAGACCATGAATTCCTGCTTTTGTTGCAGAGTATGCTGCTTCGCAGGAAGCACCATAGGTTCCCCACATAGAGGAAATGTTGATGATTTTACCGATTTTTTTTGATACCATTTTTGGAATGGCTGCGCGACAACAATAAAAGACAGAGGATAAGTTTGTTTGAATTAAACGGTTCCATTCCTTGTCTGTCATATCGCTTAACAAGCCAATGTGAGCAACGCCGGCATTATTTACAAGGACATCTAATGCATCACATATCTTATATATTTTCTTGAACATTTTAGAAACAGTTTCTGGATCTGACACATCACCAATGACTAAGTCGCAGGAACCGTTAGGGATTTCCTCGATTTCAGCACGTACATTGTCTAATTCCATAATAGAGTGGTTACAATTTAAAAATACATGATATCCTTCTTTGGCAAAAGAAAGAGCGATAGCTCGTCCAATGCCTTTGGAAGAACCGGTTACAAGAACTGTTTTTTTCTGCATAAAACATCCCCCTAAAAAACAATCTAAAAGTTTTATAAACTACATAAATTATACAATGGATATCTTGCAAAGAAAAGGGGAAAATGCTAAGATTTAGAAACAAAATAAAAAAGAAAGAGGAAGAGTATGTTATCAAAATTTAGTGTAAAAAAACCATATACAATCGTGGTGGCGGTAGTGCTTGTGATTATACTGGGTGTAGTATCTTTTACGAGTATGACCATTGACTTACTTCCAAGTATGAATATGCCGTATGCAATCGTCATGACCACATATGTAGGAGCAAGTCCAGAGGAAGTGGAAGAGGTGGTTACTAAGCCAACAGAAAGTGCTATGGCAACCTTAAGTAATATCAGTAATGTTAGTTCCATTTCTCAGGAAAATGCATCGGTTGTTGTGTTGGAGTTTGAAGAGACTGCCAATATGGACTCGGCCACTATTGAGATGCGTGAAAGTCTAGACCAGATTAGCGCTTATTGGCCAGATACAGTAGGAAGCCCGATGATTATGAGAATTAATCCGGATATGCTTCCGGTCATGGTAGCAGCAGTGACGACGGCAGAAGAAAATATTGCAAAAGCAAGTACAGATATTGAAGATAACATTATTCCAGAATTAGAACGTATAGAGGGAGTGGCATCGGTTTCGGCTAGTGGTTCTGTGGAGGAGACCATAGAGGTAGCCGTGGATGCGGATCTAGTAAAGCAGGTTAACAAAAAAGTAAAAAAGACTTTGGACGAGAAATTCGAAGAAGCTACGCAAGCGTTGAAAAAGGCCCAGGCAGAACTAAAAAAAGGGAAGAAGGAATTAGAAGCAGGGCAAAAGAAAGCGGCGACAGGCTTTGGAAGCGCGGAAGCAGAGGTTTCTAAAAATGAGGCCAAGATGCATTTGGGCCTTTTGGAAATCAATGAAAAGCTGCGAGAATTGGATGTTGCAGAAGCAACTCTAGATAAAGAAACGAGCACAGCTCTTCCGCAATTAGAGGCGACAGAGGCGGATTTAACTGCAAAAAAAGAAGGGTTAGAATTATTAAAGCAAAATGAAAGTGCGATTACGGCAGGATATCAGCAGGTACTTGGCGCAATTGCAGCATATGGGGAGACCCCGGAACTTTTGGAACAAAAGAAAAATCTGGAAGCACAGATTGCCCAGTTGGAGCAATATGACAGTCTGGTAGCACAGATTGATACAGGCCTTGAGACGGTGAAGTCTGCAAAGGCAAAGATGACGGAAGGAAAGAAACAGATTGAAGAAGGCCGTAAGGTCTTGAAAGATACGAAAAAGCAGTTGGAGGAAGGACTTATCTCGCTGGCAGAAGCGAGAGAGAAGATGACATCTTCCCAGATAGATACTATTTTGCAGATGAGCAGTGCCAATACTCAGTTGGCGCTAGGAGAGTATCAGTTTCAAACGCAGCAGAACCAGTTTGATGAAACAAAGGATACGGCTTACGAAAGTGCAGACTTGAAAAAGATTTTGACAGTGGATATGGTGAAAACTATATTGACGGCGCAAAACTTTAATATGCCGGCAGGCTATGTAAAAGAAGATAATGTGGATTATCTGATTCGCGTAGGCGAAAAGTTTAAAACCATAGAGGATTTAAAAGACCTTGTGTTAATCAATATGGAAGGCGTTGACCCGATTACTCTTTCTGATGTGGCAAGTGTGAAAAAGGTGGATGATTCTGACGAAGTCTATGCTAAGATGAACGGTAAATCCGGTTTGGTGTTAAGTATTCAAAAGCAGACCGGATATTCTACCGGAGACGTGAGTAAACGTTTGCTTTCTACCATGGAAGAGCTAGAGAAAGAAAATGAAGGAGTCGAGATTGTGACTCTTATGGATCAGGGTGTTTACATCGACCTTATTGTAAATTCTGTGCTCCAAAACTTACTGCTTGGTGCAGTGCTTGCGGTTTTAATTTTGCTAGTATTTTTAAGAGATTTAAAGCCGACACTTATTATCGCATGTTCCATCCCGATTAGTTTGATGGCAGCCATTGTATTGATGTATTTTAGTGGTGTTACCTTAAATGTAATATCCCTATCCGGGCTTGCCCTTGGAGTCGGAATGTTGGTAGATAATTCTATTGTCGTTATCGAAAATATTTATCGCATGCGAAATGAAGAGGGGGCTGATGTGAAAACAGCGGCTATAGAAGGAGCGAAAGAGGTTGCAGGTGCCATTTTTGCTTCTACACTTACTACGGTCTGTGTGTTCGCACCGATTATTTTCGTACAAGGACTTACGAAGCAACTGTTTGTAGATATGGCCCTTACCATTGCTTATTCGCTGCTTGCCAGTTTAGTGGTGGCACTTACGCTTGTGCCGATGATGGCCGCAGGTATGTTAAAGAAACCAGCAAAATCAGAAGGAAAAGGATTTGCAAAGATACAAGGCATTTACGGACGTATGATCCGTTGGTCTTTAGGACACAAGGCGATTGTACTGGTGTTGGCTATTGTATTGTTGGTGTCAAGTACACTCTTGGCTGTAAGCAGAGGAACTGCATTTATGCCGGAGATGGAAAGCCCGCAGATATCCATGACTGTAACCACAGAAAAAGGGACCACATTTGAAGACACAACAAAGGTTGCTGATGATGTGATGGATGCGTTGATGAAGATTCCGGACATTGCAGATGTGGGTGCTATGGCATCTTCAGGAAACGTGATGAGTATGATGGGCGGTGGCAGTGGTGAAAATGCCATCAGTGTATATGCCATTTTGAAAGAAAAACCACAAATGTCAAATAAAGAGTTGCAGGCGAGAATTGAAAATGATACCAAGGATCTTCCGTGTGAATTGGAGCTTAGTATGTCTAGTATGGATATGTCGGCTCTCGGCAGTTCCGGAATTGTTGTTCAGATAGAAGGAAGAGAGTTGGATGTCTTGCAACAGACAGCAAAAGAAGTGGCAGCCATTGTGGAAGGTGTAAAAGGTACGGTGGAAGTTTCCGATGGAATGGAAGAGACAACTGGAGAACTTCGTATCATTGTAGATAAAGAAAAAGCATCCAAATACAACTTGACGGTTGCCCAGGTGTATCAGGAGATTGCAAAGGGATTGCAAACAGGTTCTTCTGCAACTACATTGTCAACAGATGTGAATGAGTATGATGTATATGTGGTGGATGCGAAAAAACATTCTGCTACGAGAGATGAAATTCGTAATATGAAACTTACCGTTTCTCAGCAAGACGGCAGTGAGAAGAAGGTGGCCCTAAAAGATATCGTTTCCTTTGAGGAGACAGAGGGGCTTCAGGCAATTAACCGTACCTCACAAAAGCGTTACTTGCAGGTGACAGCACAGATTGAAGAAGGTGACAACATCGGTCTTGTTAGTAACCGAGTGAAAGAGGCATTAGAAGATTACAAAGTACTGGAAGGATATCATGTTGAGATGGCAGGCGAAGATGAGACGATTATGGAGGCTATGAAAGAGCTCCTTAAGATGCTTGGTCTTGCAATTGTGTTTATCTATCTTGTGATGGTGGCACAGTTTCAGTCTCTTCGTTCACCGTTTATCATCATGTTCACTATACCGCTTGCCTTTACAGGTGGCTTCTTTGGATTATATTTGACGGGAGCACCAGTAAGCATTATCGCTATGATTGGCTTTGTTATGTTATCCGGTGTCATTGTAAATAATGGTATCGTGTTTGTGGATTATGCAAATCAGTTGATTGATAGAGGAATGGAGATACATGAGGCGCTGGTTCAGACAGGAAAGACTAGACTTCGTCCAATTGTTATGACAGCCTTAACTACGATTTTGGGCTTGTCTGCTATGGCAATGGGCATGGGACAGGGCGCAGATATGGTGCAACCGATGGCGGTTGTAACGATCGGCGGTTTGCTTTATGGAACCTTGTTGACATTATTTGTAGTTCCGTGTATATATGCGTTATTTAATAGGAGAAATAAAAAGTGGTTAAAAGAGCAGTAGAGTTTGCAAAAAAGGCACATGAGGGACAGTTTCGTAAAGGAACAAAAAGACCATATATCATACATCCTATGGAAGTGAGTGATATTGTGGCGACTATGACAGAGGATGAAGAACTTATCGCAGCGGCGCTTCTTCACGATACAGTGGAAGACTGTGAGGGAATTACAGG
>JAZRCJ010000015.1:0-11192 GCA_045659705.1 Faecalimonas sp. | reverse complement strand
GGGGTAACTGTCTGTGGACCAGGTCCTGTACTTACATAAACTACAACAGTAGTTCCTTCTTCCACTACTTCTCCTGAAGCAGGAACTGAAAATACGTAATCTTTATAATATTCATGATTTTCGTCACGCACAATTTCCACTTTTAATCCCATATTTAGAAGAGTTGCTTCAACACTATAAATCGTCTTTCCTGTTAGGTTTGTAGGAATTGTGACTGTTGGCAACGGCTCTGCACCTTTGCTTACTACAAAGGTAATGGTCGTTCCCTTATCCACTTCTTCTCCAGAATCCACTTCCTGACTGATAACTTCACCCTTCGGACTGTCGCTGTATTCTTTCTTCACACTAGCTTTTAATCCAGCCTTTTCCAGTTCTTCCTTGGCTTTCTTTTCTTTTAAGCCAACCAACTTTGGAACTACGGCCTTTTCTGCACCCTTGCTGACAACCACTTCAATGTGTGTCTCTGCGCTAGCCATCGAAGTACTATCCGGTGTGGTTCGAACAACTTTGCCCTTATCTATGTCATCACTGTTTTCGTAAATCACTTCAATGTTTTCTTTCAAGAAACCTGCATCCTCTAACATCTGGATTGCATCATCTTCTTTTTCTCCACGCACATCCGGAACTTCAAACTCCGGCGCTTTAAGTCCTGTGCTGACAACTACCTGAATTGTTGTGTTTGCAGGAACCTTAACACCCTCTGCCGTCTTTTGTTCAGAAACCAAGCCAGTGTCATATTCCTCTGACTCTTCGCGAATGACAATCTGCATCTTAAGGCCTAATTCTTCACAAATCTTTTTCGCGTCTTCTTCTTTTTCTCCCACAAGCTTTGGAACTTCTACTTTTTGTTCTGAAACCTGACCTTCATTAGGTCCTCCTGAAATCAGACCGGTAACTTTTCCAATGCCAATGACAAGAATAATCACAAAAATAGCGGAAACCACAATGGCAAGAATTTTCATAATCTTAGCCATCTTAGGATTTATTTCACTTTTTCTATTCTT
The DNA here is from genome assembly GCA_045659705.1 of Faecalimonas sp. Lineage (GTDB taxonomy): Bacteria > Bacillota > Clostridia > Lachnospirales > Lachnospiraceae > Faecalimonas. The sequence continues at coordinate 10,188 of JAZRCJ010000015.1, read as the reverse complement.
TGTTCTTCGAGGTGTCTCTTCCCAATCATCTTCTTCATTATCACGATTGTCCTCGATTTCCTCTTCTTCATCATAGCGATTCATATTTTGAATTGCAGCCAGTTCCTGGGCTGTCATCCTACGTGTATCACTCGCATTTGCAACCGGTGCAATTACTACAAAATCGCCTTCAGGATCCGTAACAGAACGTCTCAAATCAAGTACCAACTGTGTAGCGCCTGCATATCTTCTGCTTGGACTTTTTTGTGTACACTTTAATATAATTTGTTCTAAGCTATATGGAATCTCCGGCACAATTTCAGAAGGTGGTACTATCTCCTCTTGCAAATGTTTCAATGCGATAGAAACCGTAGAATCCCCGTCAAACGGAAGTTCGCCCGTAATCATTTCATACATGGTGATACCTAAAGAATAAATATCACTTTTTGCATCGCTAAATCCGCCTCTTGCCTGCTCCGGTGATGTATAGTGAACGGAACCCATGGCATTCGTACTGATGGTGTTGGAAGATGTAGCCTTTGCAATACCAAAATCAGTCACTTTTACTTTTCCTTCACGGGAAATGATAATGTTCTGTGGCTTGATATCACGATGAACAATATCATTGCTATGAGCCGCATCCATTCCTGCACACACTTGAAGTGCAATGCTAATCACTTCCTTTGGAGTGAGTCTGCCTTTCTTCTGGATATAATCCTTTAAGGTAATACCTTCTACCAACTCCATTACAATATAATATAATCCGCGGTCTTCCCCTACGTCATATACATTTACAACATTCGGATGAATAAGTCCTGCTGCAGACTGTGCCTCTGACTGGAATTTTCTCACAAATGTTTCATCTTCACGAAACTCTCTCTTTAACACCTTTACTGCAACAAATCGGTTCAACTTGTGGTCACGGCTCTTATACACGTCTGCCATACCACCGGTGCCGATTCTACTCATTATTTCGTATCTTCCACCTATTATAATTCCTTCTCTAATCATAAACATTCACCTCGTCTAAAATGGTCGTATAACAGCAACACCTATATTGTCATTACCGCCGTTATTATTTGCTTCTTCTACCAATCGCTCTACTATCTCCACTACATCACGAGAACTCTTCACAATACGAAAGATGTGTTCATCCTCCACCATATTGCTGAGCCCATCTGTACACATCAGAACTACATCCCCAGCCTGCAAGTGATATTCAAAAAAGTCAATCTCAAGCTTTTCTGTGACCCCTATTGCTCGGGTAATAATGTTCTTATCCGGATGATGTTTTGCTTCATCTGCATTAATACCACCTAAACGAACCATTTCCTGTACCAGAGAATGGTCTTTCGACAACTGACGTATCTCATCATTAATCAAATACAATCTGCTGTCTCCTATGTTGGCAAAATATAATGTATGCTCAATTATCGTCGCAGCCACCAATGTGGTTCCCATACCTTCTAAGCGTACATCTTTCGCGGCCTCTTCCATCAGTTTTCGATTGGCCTTTTCGATTACACTTCTCAAAATTGCTTCTGGAAAATGTTCTTCACTTTCAAGCAATCCCTGTTTGATATCTTCCACAACAAAACGGGATGCAAAATCTCCTGCATTGTGACCTCCCATTCCGTCGGCTACTAAGAATAGATTTGGAAGTCCGCCTATCGGTGCCTCTGAGGTAAATACATAATCCTGATTCACCGCTCGCTTTACTCCCACATCTGTCTTGGCAAATGTTTTCATAAGTTTCTCCTTTATTTTCCAAGCTTTTTCGTTCTAAATAAGTATGCTTTCCCACATAGCATTTTAACATAATGAGGCACACAAAACAAGCCATATTTCATATTTAAAAAAGCAATTCACCCTTGTCAATCTACTTACCTCATATTATTCTTTTCTCACTAAGCTTTGCCAAATTATCACTAAAAATATAAACCTTTACACCTTTGGGGATATTAATCATTTTTTCTAAAGTTCTAATTCCAATATAATTATCTACGATATAAATGGTGTTTCGAGCTCTGCTATAAATTTTATCGTATACAAGATCACCCCCACTTGAGGTACAAAAATTGCACCTCAAGTTTGCAAATGTATTATTCATAGCAAACGCAAATTGCCTACCCAATTTCTATCTCCACCGGATTCTGTTCTCACATATAAGACCATACATTCTTGCATTTTTTCTCCCAAAATGTTATCCTTATGCTTACCATAATATTCAAATTTATCAGTCTATCTTTTCAGGTAATTTACCATTTTTTCAATATGCTCCAATAAACCTAATTTTATTATTGCTAAAAGGAGACATTAGACTATGAAAAATAGGCAAACCACTTCCCTCGCGGAAGCTACCGGAACAATTCAATACAATATGACGAATAATTATATGTTCCGTTTTATTTTGCAAGAAAATCAAAAGGTGTTAAAAGGGCTTATTGCTTCGCTCTTGCACCTTAACCCTGATGAAATCAAATCAATCGAAATCAGAAACCCTATCGACCTTTCCGGCAATGTCGCCGGCAAAGAATTTATCCTGGACATAAAAGTAATGCTCAACGATGATACTCTTATCAACCTTGAAATGCAAGTTCAAAATGCGCACAACTGGCCGGAGCGTTCTTTAAGCTACTTGTGCCGCAACTACGACCAGCTCTATCGCGGACAAAAATACGAAACTGCACTTCCTGTCTATCATATCGGCTTTCTTGATTTTACACTCTTTCCGGAACGGCCGGAATTCTATGCTACTTACCGTATGCTAAATATCAAAAATCATCATCTTTATAGTGACAAGCTGACGCTTTGCGTGGTAAACTTAAAAGAAACAGCACTTGCCACAGAAGAAGATAAAGCCTATAACATCGACTACTGGGCACGTCTTTTCAAGGCAAAGACATGGGAGGATTTGAAGATGTTAGCAGAAAATAACGAATATTTAAAAGAAGCCGCAAACTCTTTATATCAAGCGAATGCTGATGATATTGTCCTCGAACAATGTCGTGCCAGAGAAGAAGCGGAACGCCGCGAACGCACCCTCGAACGGGATAATAGATTGTTGGCGGAAGAAAATGAAAAGTTACAGCAAGACAATGCCAATTTGCAACAGGACAATGCCTTTCTCAGAAAACGCATTTCCGAATTAGAGTCTATGGATAGAAAATAAGGGATATCAAAAAACGGTTGTGTGAATGACTACTTCACACAACCGTTTTGTTCACTTAGTCTCTACAAACCTTCTTCTAAGTTGTCCACAGGCCCCATCTATATCCGACCCCATTTCTCTTCTGATGGTCGCATTGATTCCGCTTTTTTCAAGTTTATTTTTGAAATTCTCTGCACTTTTCCTACTTGGCTTCTCAAAGTTTCTTTCCTTAATCGGATTGACTGGTATGAGATTCAAATGGCAATTACGATGTTTCAATATGGTGATTAGTTCTTTTGCATCTTCCTCTCCATCGTTCACGCCATGAACCAAGCTATATTCAAAGGTAATTCTTCTACCCGTCTGTTCAAAATAGTAATCGCATGCCGCAAGCACTTCTGATAGCTCATATTTATTTGCCACCGGCATCAGTTCTTTTCGTTTTTCCTGGGTAGAACCGTGAAGAGAAAGGGCCAGTGTAATCTGTAACTTTTCTTCTGCCAATCGCCTCATATTCGGCACAATACCGCAGGTGGAAACTGTAATATTTCTCTGGCTAATATTGAGTCCGTGTTCATCGGAAATAAGTTTTACAAACCGCAGGAAGTTATCGTAATTATCCATTGGCTCTCCTGTTCCCATAACCACAATATTGGAGACCCTCTCGCCTGTTAGCTTCTGTATCTGATAAATCTGTCCAAGCATCTCTGAAGCCAGAAGATTTCGTTCCAAGCCGCCGATAGTAGATGCACAGAATTTACAGCCCATGCGACATCCCACCTGGGAAGAAATACACACGGAATTCCCGTGATTGTAACGCATCAATACACTTTCCACCATATGTCCGTCAGAAAGTTGGAACAAAAATTTATTCGTTCCGTCAAGCTTTGATTCCTGGCGCTCTATCATCTGTACTGTGGATATCACATAATATTCTTTTAATTTACTCCGCAATTCCTTGGAAATGTTGGTCATCTCATCAAAACTATCCACAAGTTTTACATGTAACCACTCATACACCTGCTTTGCACGAAATGCCTTTTCTCCAATTCCTTTTAGTTCCTCCATAAGCTCCATAAGCGTTAGAGACCTGATATCTTTTTTATCCATTTGTTACCTTCCTAAATTTTGCTATAAAAAATCCATCGCTTTTATGAATGCCAGGTAATAGCTGAAGGCCTTCTTTTCCTTCAATCGGCACCGATTCAAATTCCTTGTTTGTATCTAAAAACCAACGAACATTTCCCATATTCTCTTCTTTGTGAATGGTACAAGTACTATATACCAGATGTCCGCCTGGCTTTACATACTGTTTGACCTGCTGCAAGATCCGTCTCTGCAGGGCTACCAATTCCGCCTGCATCTGTTCTGTCATCTTATACTTAAGGTCCGTCTTCTTCCCTAACACTCCAAGGCCAGAACACGGCAAATCTGCGATAACGATATCTGCTTTTTCCACAGAATCCTTATCTAACACCGTGGCATCCTGCTGTTTTGCCTTAATATTTTGAAGGCCTGATCGTTCAATATTTTCCTGTATCAAGGAAACTTTGTAGTCGCTTAAGTCTCTTGCATCCACAACTCCAGTTCCCTTTAAAAGTTCTGCCATATGTAAGGCTTTACCACCCGGTGCCGCACAGACATCGATTACCATATCGCCCTCTTTTGGCGAAGCAATCTCCGATACCAGCATGGAACTGATATCCTGGACATAAAAGCCACCTTTTTGAAAGGCCTCTAATTCCCCAAGATAATCATATCCCGCTATCCAAAAGGCATAATCAAGATATGGGTGAGGTGTCACTGTTACCCCATCTGTTTCCAGACTACACAGCAGTTCTTCCTTTGTCATATTCTGCGGATTATGTCTGATGGTAATTGGTTTTTCCTCCAAAAATGCCTGTAACATCGTTTCCACTGTTTCTTCATCATAGTCAGAAAGCCACTGTTTCACAATCCATTCTGGCATAGAGTACGTCACTGACAAATAGCTCACGGTATCCTCTTTATCCGGATACTTTATTCCATCTAAATTTCGTTCGATATTGCGAAGCACTCCGTTTACAAACCCTTTTAAGCTGGCAAATCCTTTTCTTACTGCCAGCTTTACAGCCTCATTACAAGCTGCAGAATTTGGAACATTGTCCATATATTTCAGTTGGTAAATGGCACTTCTTAAGATGTTACGAATAACCGGTTTCATCTTCTTTACTTTCACCTTGGAAAATTGGTCGATGATATAATCCAGTTCTATCATTCTCTCCAGCGTTCCTTCCGTAAGTCTGGTGATGAATGCCCTCTCTTTTTTTTCAAGGTATTGATACTTATTTAAGACATTTCGAAGCACAATATGGCTGTACTCGCCTTCTTTTGTGACTTCCATCAATATTCCAAGTACCAATTCTCGTTCATTTATTTCTTTAGTCATTGCGTCTCCTTCCGCCTGTCAAAAGAATGATTCGAAGCAGTTGTAAAATGGAAGAAGCTGCACTTGCTACATAGGTTAAAGCCGCTGCACCTAACACTTTCTTAGCCGCCTTAATCTCTTCCCCCTGCATCATTCCGGTATCCGCAATTACACGAATCGCTCTGTTTGACGCATTGAATTCCACCGGCAATGTAACCAGTTGAAATAATACTGCCGCCGAAAAGGCGATGATACCAATATTAATAAATAATGCCGATGACTGACTGTTAAACAATAACCCTATCAAGATAAGCGGCCACGCGATGGCAGAACCAAAATTCACCACCGGCACCAATGCTCCTCTAAATTTTAACGGTGCATACCCTGTCGCATGCTGAATTGCATGACCACACTCATGAGCTGCCACACCTACTGCCGCCACAGATGTGCTGCCGTAGGTAGAATCTGACAAACGAAGCACTTTACTTCTTGGGTCATAATGGTCCGTCAATTCTCCTGACACATGTTCAATTCTTACATCATAAATTCCAGCCCCGTGAAGCACTCTTTCTGCCGCCTCTGCGCCGGTAATTCCACGACTGTTTCGAAACTGTGAATATTTACGAAATGTGCTTTTTACTCTCGCTGAAGCCAAAAGGCACAATACTACACCTATAAGTACCAACATATAAGTTGGATCAAAATACATTGGATAATAAAACATTTCCTTCCTTCACCTCATATCCACGCAGGAAGGCTCCTGCGTCCATTCTCTTTTTGCCCGGAATCTGCAATTCCAAAATTTTTAATACGCCATCCCCGGTCTGCACATAAAATGCATCCTTTTCTACTTTCACAATCGTTCCCGGTTCTGCCTGATAATTTTCTTCTAACGCCTTTGCTAACCAGATTTTCATCACTTTTCCATTCCAATCTGTATAAGCGCTTGGCCAAGGGGTTAATCCTCTTATCAACCGTTCAATCTGAACTGCTGACTTTGTCCACTGAATATTTCCCAGTTGCTTGGTCAGCATCTTGGCATAGTCGGTAGTTGTCTCGCCCTGCGGTATCGGAACAATTGTCTTTTCTTTGAGTCCCTTTAACGTCTCCACGCAAAGCTTTGCACCAGCCTCGGCCAATTTGTCGTGAAGGCTTCCACCGGTCTCCTCTGACGTAATCGGAATTTCCGTTTTTAAGAGCATATCTCCCGTATCCAATCCTTCATCCATCTGCATAGTGGTAACTCCGGTCACCTCTTCTCCATCGATAATGGACCATTGAATCGGCGCTGCTCCACGGTATTTTGGAAGTAAGGATGCGTGCACGTTCACACAGCCATACGGTGTCATTTCCAAAATCGCCTTTGGCAATATTTGACCAAATGCTACAACTACCATAATATCAGCATTGTACGTTTCCAATTCTTTTATACATGCTTCTTCCCGAATTTTTATCGGTTGATACACCGGAATATTATGTCTTATGGCACACTCTTTTACCGGTGTATATTGCATCTCTTTTCCTCGTCCTTTTGGTTTGTCCGGCTGTGTCACCGCCAGCACCACCTCATGCCCTGCTTCTATCAAGGCTTCCAGTGTTCCCACCGAAAAATCCGGTGTTCCCATAAAAATTACTCTCATCGTCTATTCTTCCTCTTCTTCTACATCATCATAGTTCACATCATGAAGTTCGCCTTCTACTTTTCCCACATAAAGGTGTCCGTCCAGATGGTCAATCTCGTGGCAAAACGCACGGGCAAGCAATTCTTCTCCTTCATAGATGACTTCTTCCATATTTTCATCCAAGGCTTTTACCTTCACATAATTCGGGCGGGTTACAAGACCTGCTTTTCCAGCCACGCTAAGACATCCTTCGTCTCCCGTCTGTTCTCCATCCGTCTCTAAAATCTCCGGATTAATCAGAATCATAGGTCCTTCTCCTACATCAATTACCACGATACGTCTAAGAACTCCCACCTGCGGTGCTGCAAGTCCCACACCACCAGTCTCATACATGGTATCTAACATATCCTCAATCAACACCTGCATGCGTGGTGTCAATTCCTTTACCTCTTTACATACCTTTTCTAATACACTGTCACCAATCTGTCTAATTTCTCGAATTGCCATAATTTTTATCTCCTCACTTAAAATATATTCATTGGATTAAAGTCAAATTGTACTCGTATCTTTTGGAATCCGGAATTAATTTCCATGTACTGTTCTAATTTATTTTTCATTTCAATCAGCACATCATACTCTGCATGTTTGACATACAAGATACGTCTATATACATCATTTACCTTTCCCACATACGGGCTGGTAGGTCCAATGATTGTTATCTTTTGTTTATCTATGCGCTGTGCATATTGTTTTAAATAGTTGCACGCGGTCTCTAAATACGTCTCGTCTTCACCGGTTGCAAGGATTGCCATAAGCACCTGTGTCGGCGGATACCCCATCAGCGTTCGATAGGAAATTTCCTCTTCGTAAAAACTCTCATAATCCTGCCTTGCTGCCATTTCAATACTATAGTGCTCTGGGCTATAGGTCTGTATCACAACTTCGCCCATTTCTCTGCCACGTCCCGCTCTTCCTGCCGCTTGTGTCAGCAACTGAAAGGTTCGCTCACCGGCACGATAATCATCCGCATAGAGAGATAAATCTGCCGCCAGAATTCCTACCAAAGTCACATTTGGAAAATCATGTCCTTTGACAATCATCTGGGTTCCGATTAAGATGTCGGCCTCCTCACTGGCAAAGGCCTCTAATATTCTTTCATGGCCATCTTTTTGTTTTGTCGTATCCATATCCATACGAAGAACTCTGGCCTTTGGAAATTCTTTTTTTACCAACTCTTCTATCTGCTGGGTTCCCGCGCGGAAACTTCCGATAAATTTAGAATCGCACTCCGGACAAGTTTTAAACTCCGGCTCCTCATACCCACAGTAGTGGCACACAAGCTTTCCGCCTTTATGGGCGGATAACGCCACGTCACAATGTGGACATTTTGCCACATGCCCGCAGGACCGGCAAGAAATAAATCCCGCAAATCCTCTGCGATTGATAAACAACATGATCTGCTGTTTTTTCTCTAATCTATCTTCCATCAGTTCTCTTAACTTCTGACTGATAATGGAACGATTTCCCTGTCTTAATTCTTCCCTCAAATCCACCGTGTGAACCAGCGGAAGTTCCTTCTTATTCGCCCTATTCTTTAAAGGGAATAAGACATATTCACCATTTTTCGCCCTGTAATAGGCTTCCATAGACGGTGTTGCGGATCCAAGCACCACGCTTGCCCCTTCTAGCTTTGCCCTCGCAATGGCCGTTTCTCTGGCATGATATCTCGGAATCTGTTCACTTTTATAGGTGCTTTCATGTTCCTCATCTATCACAATCAATCCCAAGCTTGGAAATGGGGTAAATAGTGCAGAACGTGGACCTATCATCACATCAAGTGCACCCTCCTTTGCCCGCATCATCTGGTCATAGCGTTCCCCATCTGACATCCGTGAATTCATAATGGAAACCCGGTCTCCAAAACGTTCATAAAAACGCATCACAGTCTGATACGTAAGAGCAATTTCTGGAATAAGAACAATGGCTTGCTTTCCTTCTTTTATCACTCTTGCAATCATTTCCATATATACTTCTGTCTTACCACTTCCAGTCACACCATAGATAAGATATGTTTTGCGAAGCCCTTGCGTGTAATCCTGCCCAAACACATCTATTGCGTGTTGCTGTTCGTTTGTATACTCTGGTGCCACCCAAGTCTTTTCTTTATCTCGAATCGGATTTCGGAACACTCTTTCATATTCTACAGTTAAGACCCCTGCTTGTTCTAGTGCATCCACAACCGATTTTGTAACATTTAATTTTCGTGTAGCAAACTCATAATCAATGACTTTGGCATCTAGAAGCGCCGCAAGTAATCTTGCTCTTGCTTTTTGATTTTTCTGCAAATATGTCTCTAGCAAGTTCTCCCCCTCTGATTTTTCAATCGAGAGGCGAAGATTTCTTCTTACTTTTTGTTTCTCTTCTTTTTTAATCGGCAAAACCGTCTTTAACGCTTGAATCATGGTCCCACCATAATGCTCCTTCATCCACGCCGCAAGTGCCACAAGATTTCCCTCAATGGCATTTCGTTTTTCTACAGGGCGAAGAAGTTCTTTGATCTTCTCCGGTGCATACTCGCAGGTTTCGCTAAAACCGACAATGTAACCATTCATTTCTCGGTTTCCAAGCCCGAAAGGCACTGCCACTTCCATCCCCACACGAAGAACACCTTCTAACTCAGAAGGCACACGATATTCAAATATTTTATCCAATTTTTCGTGTGTGATATCCACAATGACCTTTGCGTACATAACATCCTCTTATCTGCGAATCAAATTTTCTTTGTTGCTTTCTTTAATGACTTCAGCGATCAAAACGCGCTCATCCATATCGTATTTGACGCCCTTGATTTCCTGATAATCTTCATGTCCTTTTCCTGCCAGTACAATCACATCTCCCGGCTGTCCGTTTTCAATGGCATAGCGAATGGCTTCTTTTCTGTCAATAATCTCTACATATTTCCCATCTGTCTTTGCCATACCCGTTTTTATATCATCAATAATATCCTGTGGTTCTTCAAAACGTGGATT
>JAZRCJ010000014.1:0-12311 GCA_045659705.1 Faecalimonas sp. | reverse complement strand
TCTCCGTTGAGGTTGACAACGACCCTCGCGCAGTATACTTTAAACAAGTTCAATATGGTGTGTACGTGAGAATGGCACTGATCCTCACGCTCCTTAACATCGAAGTATAGAAAGGGAAACGCATATGAAAAAAAATACATTGAACGTCAGCACAATTTCTGAAGGTTTTGTGCTTGATCATATCAAAGCAGGACAAAGTCTTGTAATTTATCATCAATTAGGCTTGGACAAATTGGATTGTTGTGTTGCCATTATCAAAAATGCTGTCAGCAGCAAGATGGGCAAAAAAGACATCATCAAGATTGAATGTCCTATCGATTACATTGACCTTGATATCTTAGGTTTCATCGATCACAACATTACGGTAAATATTATCCAAAACGAAGTAATTGTGGCGAAAAAGGCATTATCTCTTCCAAAAGAAATCACGAATGTAATCAAATGCAAAAACCCAAGATGTATCACTTCCATTGAACAGGAATTGGATCATGTTTTTGTATTGACCGATGCCGAACAAAAAGTTTATCGCTGTAAATATTGCGAAGAAAAATACCGTTAAAAAAACGAGGGACATAAGCATTTAAACTTATGTCCCTTTTTTACATCAAAGGAAAAGCAAAACGATAAGCCGGGTTATGTCGTTGGACGATCATCTATCTAGACCTATTGTTACCAATAGGTTCAAGCAACCTACCCAAAACGTGACGGGCCGCCACATTGTTTTCATTCGGTCTTGCTTCGGATGGGGTTTACATGTGCCCTCCTTGTTACCAAGAAGGCGGTAGTCTCTTACACTGCCCTTCCACCCTTACCGGGATTTCCCGGCGGTATATTTCTGTTGCACTGGCCTTGGAGTCGCCTCCACCGGACGTTATCCGGCATCCTGCCCTATGAAGCCCGGACTTTCCTCATCTGCGGTCTTTCGACACTTGCAGCTGCGATCGTCTGTCTTACTTTTCAATTGCTGATTGTATCATATTTATTTCATATCTTCAAGCAAGGCTTTGACATTTTCTTCTTTTGTTGCCCAGCTTGTACAAAAACGCACCACACTTCTTGTATCGTCGTATGGCATCTGATACTCATAACTGTATTTTTCATCTATTTCTTTTAACTTCTCATTTGGAACAATTACAAACTGCTGATTTGTTGGACTATTGGCATAAAATTCATAACCCAATTTCATAAGTCCTTCCTTGAGCATATATGCCATTTTCATTGCATGGTCTGAAATCTCAAAATACAACCCATCTTTAAACAGTTCTAAGAACTGAATTCCAAGAAGACGTCCTTTTGCAAGCATGCCACCTTTTTGCTTGATAATATAACGAAAATCTTCCTGAAGTGCCTTGTTTGTAATAACAACAGCTTCACCAAACATAGCACCAACTTTGGTTCCTCCTATGTAAAACACATCACAGTTTTTTGCAATATCCTCTATCGTCATATCATTTTCTTTAGACATTAATCCATAGCCTAGTCTCGCTCCATCTAAGAACAAATACAAATCGCACTCATCACAAGCTTTTCCTATATCTTCCAATTCAGCTTTTGAATAGATGGTTCCAAGCTCTGTTGGATTTGAAATGTATACAAGTTTTGGCTGTGTAATATGCTCATGAGCGCCATCTTCCCAGTGCAAACGATGTGCTTTTCTTATCTGGTCTCCGGTGATTTTTCCGTCCTTTCCTTCCATCGCCATTACTTTATGGCCACAAGCTTCAATGGCACCCGTCTCATGTACATTTATATGGCCTTCTTTCACACAGAGAACAGCTTGATGTGGACGCAAAATGGAAGCAATTACAGTTAAATTCGCTTGCGTTCCACCAACTAAAAAGTGTACTGCTGCATCTTTACAATTACACACTTGCTTAATCTTGTCTCTTGCTGCATCACAATACTCGTCTTCACTATATCCACATGTTTGTTCAAGATTGGTATCCACCAGCGCCTGCATAATACGCGGATGACATCCTTCATGATAATCACAATTAAATCGAATCATTTTCTCTTCCTCCTTATAGTCAACTTATTCTATCATAAATAGGGGACGTAGTAAAATCAATTTTTACCACGTCCCCTATTTAATTTTGTGCCATTCAAGCTAAATAATAATGCAAACCATGCCACCATTTGAATCATTTACAATCTTCTGCATCGTATCCTGTAATTTCACCTGGCTCTCATCATTCATTGCCATCAATTTGTTTTTCATCCCATCCATAACTAGTTCTTCCACTGTTTTTCCAAATATATTTGTCCCCCACACTCCTTCTTCGCTTTTTGAGGTGTCTTTTATATACTGTATCAAATCATTTGCCTGACTTTCATCCCCTACGATTGGCGCTATCTCCGTTTCAATATTGGCTTTTATCATGTGTATAGAAGGGGCCTGTGCATGAATTTTGACCCCATATTTATTTCCCTGTTTAATGAGTTCCGGTTCTGCAAGTTCAATCTCTGCCTTATGAGGATTTACCACGCCGTACCCTTTCATTTTTACGCTTTCCATAGCATCCTTTACTACTTCGTACTCTTTACGAAGAGTCGCCAGCTCCTTAATGGTGGCAATGAGCTCATACTCACCATCCATCTGCGTTCCCGTCAAATCACTGAGCATCTCATAGTAATACTCATCCGCCACCTGTATACGCAATTTCACACACCCTGTATCCAGGGCAACGTCATCCACCCGTATATCATCTATATATTCACTTTCCCAATTTTCTAATCCATTTACCGCATCACGAATATGCACCATGCTTTTCATCACATCTTTAATCACTCGAATCAAATCATCTTTAATCTTGTGTTCTCTCGGCAACATTTCCACCCATTTAGGTATATAAAATTCCATTTCCGCTATAGGAAATTCATACAACACTTGCTCCATAATCCTATGAACATCTTCTTCTCTTAATTGCTCACAATTGACTGTCACAGCCATCACATCATATTGCTTTCTAATATTTTCTGCCACTTGTTTTGCTTCTTCCCCATATGGACGCACGGAATTTACAAGCACTAAAAATGGTTTTCCAATATTCTTCAATTCACGAATCGTCTTTTCTTCCGCCTCAAGATAATCTTCGCGCTTTAAATCACCAATACTTCCATCTGTCGTTACTACAATACCAATAGTCGCATGCTCGTGAATCACTTTTTGTGTCCCAATATCTGCAGCTTTAGTAAATGGAATCTCATATTCAAACCACGGTGTTTTTACTTGTCGTTCTTCCCCATTTTCAACATGCCCTGTAGCTCCTTGGACCATATACCCAACACAATCAATCAACTTTACATTTACATCCACATCTCCCGGTAACCTTACCTGTGCCGCTTCTTTTGGAACAAACTTTGGTTCCGTTGTCATAATGGTCCTGCCAGATGCCGACTGCGGAAGTTCATCTCTAGTCTCATGCCTGCTATGTATATCCTCAATGTTAGGAAGCACTAACAAGTCCATAAATCGTTTAATAAAAGTTGACTTTCCGGTTCTTACCGGTCCCACAACCCCTATATAAATCTCGCCTTTTGTACGCATTTGTATATCTTTATAAATATCAAACAACTCCATATACGTTCCTCCCGTCTATTTCCTTGTAAAATGTATGCGAACAAAAACAAAAAAAGAACTTGATTCTAAAACCAAGTTCTTTCCTTTCATTGAAAACTACCAAGGAAGATTACTATTCTCTCTTCCGCTATAGCGAATCATCAATTCTGTCACTGCTTCTTTAGCATTCTTATCTTCAAACAACACCTTGTTAACTTGCTCGATAATCGGGAGTGAAACATTATACTTTTGTGCAAGTGCCATAGCTGCTTTCGCTGAATACACGCCTTCTACTACCATTTTCACTTCCTCAATTGCTTCTTTTAAGGTCATTCCCTGTCCAATCAAATATCCGGCCTTTCGATTTCTACTATGCATACTTGCACAAGTTACAATCAAATCTCCCATACCGGTAAGACCGTAAAATGTCTCTTCTTTTCCGCCAACAGCAACCCCAAGTCTGGCAATCTCCGCAATACCTCTTGTAATAAGAGCTGCCTTGGTGTTATCTCCATAACCAAGCCCGTCTGCTGCACCTGCTGCAAGTGCAATTACGTTTTTAAGGGAGCCACCAAGTTCAATCCCTAAAATATCAGGACTTGTATAGACACGGAACACATCACTCATAAATGCTTTTTGTAAATAAGTAGCTGTCTCCTTTGTATGTGCCCCAATCACGCATGTGGTTGGAAGTCCTCTTCCTACTTCCTCCGCATGGCTCGGGCCTGACAATACTGCCACGTCTGCCTGTGGAATTTCTTCTTCAATCTGTTGCGACAGTGTCATCAATGTATCTTCTTCAATTCCTTTTGCAACGTCTACAATTTTTTGTCCTTCCTGCACATATGGACTCATCTTTTTTGCTGTTCCTCTGGTAAACACCGACGGCACCGCAAGCACCATAAAGTCCATACCTTTAATTGCATCTTCCATAACTGTGGTAGCTACGATTGCATCTGGGATCTGCACGCCCGGCAACTTCGCCGTATGTTCTTTTTGTTCATTAAGCATTTTAACTTCTTCTGCGTCAATAGACCATATAGTTACATCATTCCCATTGTTTTGCAATAATACTGCAAGTGCTGTTCCCCAGCTTCCCGCTCCTATAACACCTACTTTTGCCATTACTTTTTCTCCTTTTGACCTATCTTATTTTCTGTTCCATTTATCAATCGCACAATATTCTGTCTGTGCCGTATGATAGCCAACAACATCAAGAAAATGGCAATACCATACAACTCATAAAGAGGAGCACCTGCTATGCCAAATCCTCCCATCTGTCCATAAACAATCACTTGAATCACAAAGGAAACCATTAAAACAATAGAACCTAGTGATACATATTTGGTAATTCCTACAATCGTACCAAAAAGTGCCAATGAGATAATCACCATAACCGGATTCGTCGCCAAGATTATTCCTCCTGTAGAAGCAATCCCCTTTCCACCTTTAAAATTCAGATAAAAAGGATAATTATGTCCAAGCACTGCTCCTAAACCGGCATACATTCCCAGCAACGAGACTGGTACCTGTCCATTTCGAAACAAAAGCTTCACTAATACAATGGCAACTACACACTTTAGGCAATCCCCGAGGAAAGTGATAAGTGCCGCTTTCCATCCCAAAGTACGCAAAGTATTGGTCGCGCCAGCATTGCCACTTCCATGCTCTCTTATATCGATATGTTTGATTTTTCCGTAAATATAACCTGTCTGAAACAATCCGAACACATATCCAACTGCAATGCAAATCAAACGTTCCAACATAAATTACTGTTCCTTTTCCTTTCTCTCTCGAATAAAGAATTTAAGAGAAGTCCCTTTAAATCCAAACGCTTCTCGAATCTTATTTTCCAAATATCTAGTATAGGAAAAATGCATCAACTCTTTATCATTAACAAAGATAACAAAGGTTGGTGGTTTTACTGAGACCTGTGTAATATAATACAATTTCAGTCTCTTTCCCTTATCTGATGGTGGCTGCTGAAGTGCAACAGCTTCTGCCATAATTTCATTAAGCACACCGGTTGCTACACGAAGGGTTTGATTTTCCATCACCACATCAATCATCTCATATAACTTTGGTAATCTTTGTCCTGTCTCTGCCGAAACATACATAATTTCAGCATATGGCATATACGCCAACACTTGTCTTATTTTCTTTTCATATTCATACATGGTCTTATCATGCTTTTCAATGGCATCCCATTTATTAACTACGATGATAATACCCTTGCCACGTTCATGAGCAATGCCTGCAATCTTTGCATCCTGTTCTGTAACTCCCTCCGTAGCATCAATCACAACAAGCACCACATCCGCACGCTCCACAGCTGTCACCGTACGAATAATACTATATCTTTCTAATTCTTCTTTAATCTTATTCTTTCTGCGAAGTCCGGCTGTATCAATAAACACATATTCTTTTCCATTGTATTTAATCGCTGTATCGATGGCATCACGGGTTGTGCCTGCTATATCAGATACAATGACTCTGTTTTTCCCAAGAAGTTTATTGATAATGGATGACTTTCCTACATTTGGTTTCCCAACGATTGCAATACGAGGTCTTTCATCTTCTTCCTCTTCGCCTGCTCCTGAAGGGAAATGTTTGGTAACTTCGTCAAGCATATCTCCTATTCCAAGTCTAGATGCTGCAGATATAGCAATCGGATCACCAATTCCTAAATTATAAAATTCATACACATCCGACATAAACTTTTGGAAACTATCCACTTTATTTACCGCTAAAACCACAGGTTTTCCAGAACGACGAAGCATATCCGCAACTTTTGAATCGGAATCCACAAGTCCCTGTCTTACGTCCGTGAGAAAAATAATAACATCTGCCGTATCAATGGCTATCTGTGCCTGTTCTCTCATCTGAGATAAAATAATATCCTTACTATCCGGCTCGATACCTCCGGTATCAATCAACGTAAACTCCTTGTCAAGCCAAGTCACTTCTGCATATATTCTATCTCTTGTTACCCCTGGCGTATCCTTAACAATCGAAATCATCTCTCCTGCCAGTGCATTAAACAATGTGGATTTCCCTACGTTTGGTCTGCCCACAATTGCCACAATTGGTTTACTCATATCTTGTTATCCTTTCAATTAAATCCTGCCCGCTTGATTTTACAATATCTACCACTACTTGTAAAGCATCTTTCACATCCTGGAGCGTCATATCATCCAAAAACACATCTTCTCCACTACGGAACATGTTACAAGGCAATAATAATGTTTGTCCCAAATTCTGTCCTTTTAATTGTTCCACCAAATCTTGTCCGGTAATCAATCCACTAACTGTAATCTTTTCACCGAAAAAATGATTATGAATTGGATACAAATGCACATTGATATTTGGGAATTTTTCTTGCACTCGCTCAATAATTTCTGACAGATACGGTGCCATCAGTTTCCCTGTCGCTATAGAAAGAGCTTTTTTTCTATCATCTCCCGAAAGCTTAGTCAACGCCTCCTCACACTCATCCATAAGCAGACGAATCATACCTACTCCATTTTCCAACTGCAAATAGCCGTCATAGGATTCTTCCTTCGGAATGTCCTCACCTGCAAGAATATACCATTCATCTCCTGCATGAATAAAATGAAATCCATGTGTGTCATATATCTGCTGTTGCCATTTATGAATAATACCAAGCACCTCTTTCGCATCTTCTTTTGAAAATGCTTCCAAAGGATATAATCCATCTCTATACTTTGTAAGGCCAACTGGCACTACTGACACACTCTGTAGCATCGGAATATACGCAGACAAATCACGAATACTTCGTTCTAATTCCTCGCCATCATTAATTCCTTTGCAAAGTACAATCTGCCCATTCATCTGGATGCCTGCCTCATACAAGCGTTTTACTTTTTGAAGGGCATCCCCAGCAAAACGATTATGAAGCATTTTACAACGAAGTTCTGGGTTTGTTGTATGAAAAGAAATGTTAATCGGTTCCAAATGATATTTAATGATTCGATCGATATCATGATCGCTCATATTGGTCAATGTGATATAATTCCCCTGCAAGAAAGAAAGTCTGGAATCATCGTCTTTAAAATAAAGAGTTTCTCGCATTCCCTTTGGCATCTGGTCAATAAAGCAAAATACACACTTGTTCCTACATGAACGATAGGTGTCCATAAGCCCCTGTTCAAACTCAATTCCTAAATCTTCATCATAATCTTTTTCTATTTCCAGCTCCCATTCTTCGCCGTCCGGTTTTCGAATGAGTAAAACTAGTTCTTCATCATTTACATAATAGTGATAATCAAATACATCTTCTACTTCCAAATCATTTATACTAAGCAGTACGTCCCCCGGTTCGATACGAAGTTCTTCCGCAATACTTCCCGGCAAAACCTTACTGACAATATGCTCTCGATTCATAGAAATTCCTCAATTCTTTTCATTCTCCATAATATCATACTAAATTTTTTCAAAAAAAGCAATTTTCTCCACTAAAATCTTGAACGTTTTCTCCTTTTTTGTTAAGATGAATTTGTTGAGAAAAATTACTTTATGGAGGCTTTTATGTCGAATATTACACAAATGGAAAAAGCACTTCCTGTTGCACCTTTAAAGATTGCAGCATTGGATAGTTGCAAAGAACTTGGACAAAGAGTAAATGACTACATTATTTCTTTCCGTCAGGAAGCAATTGAAAATCATTTAGAGGCAGCAAATTTAGGTAATTATAATAATGACAATTATCTTGTTGATTGTGCCTGCCCTCGTTTTGGTTCCGGAGAAGCAAAGGGTATTCTTCGTGAATCCATTCGTGGTGCCGACCTTTTTGTAATGGTAGATGTATGTAATTACAGTCTTACTTATTCCTTAAACGGCTACACAAACCACATGTCACCAGACGACCATTATCAAGATTTAAAACGTATTATTTCTGCTGCTACTGGCAAAGCGCGCCGTATCAACGTCATAATGCCGTTTCTTTATGAAAGTCGTCAGCACAAACGTACAAAACGCGAATCCTTAGACTGTGCTTTAGCATTGGAAGAATTGGTACAGATGGGTGTTTCAAATATTATCACATTTGATGCTCACGACCCACGTGTTCAAAATGCGATACCACTAAAAGGGTTTGACAACTTTACTCCTGCTTATCAATTTATAAAAGCATTATTAAAAGCGGAACCAGACCTTCAAATTGACAAAGATCATCTTATGATTATCAGCCCGGATGAAGGTGCTATGCACCGTGCCGTTTATTTTTCAAATATTCTCGGCGTTGATATGGGTATGTTCTACAAACGCCGTGATTATTCGAAGATTGTAAACGGCAAAAACCCGATTGTTGCACATGAGTTCCTCGGTGACAATTTGGCTGGAAAAAATGCGATTATCATCGATGATATGATTTCTTCTGGTGAAAGTATGCTTGATGTTGCAAAACAGATAAAAGAACGCGGAGCAAATCGTGTCTTTGTATGTACTACATTTGGTTTATTCACAGAAGGTTTAGACAAGTTTGATGAGTATTATGAGAATGGTTTCATCGACCGTGTCATTGTGACAAACTTAACATATTTGCCACCGGAATTGCTTGAAAAACCATATTTCATCAAAGCAGATATGAGCAAGTTCCTTGCACTTATTATTGAATCACTAAATCACGAAACTCCAATCGGAACCGTGCTTGATCCGACAGATAAGATTCATAAGTTGCTTGAAAAATACAACAAAAAATAATATTATTTCACACAAAAAACATTGAGGATGTTTCCTCAATGTTTTTTATTGCTTAAAATACAATCTTCTGTTCTATCCTATCTGTGATTTCTTTTGATAAATTATAATATTTAACAATAGGTTGCAACTTATTCCCGTCTATTTCCACACATTTTACTTCTCTTACAGTTTCAAAATATTCTGTAGGAGCAGTCACCTTAGCATACAAAATATCTCCCGCCATATATCTTCCTTTTTCATCTTTTTTAACTGGTCCCACTTGTGCGTATAATTCTTCTTGATGTTCTTGGACATACAAAAGACCTTCCGCAAGTCTCATCGTACAACAAAACGGTGCTTCGTACATTGATGTTTTTAAAACAGATTCATTAGCATCTACATTTGTATTTGGTCCTGCACCTCCATTTCCCACTTGGGAAACGGAAAACCCGTTATGATAAATGCGTGCTGCTAGTGTGCGATAGTTCTTTTCTTTTGTAATCTTATATAATTCCATCATCACCATAAGTGAATCCACAATAGCACACGGTTCAGTCCACGTATTTCCTTTATTCCACCAATTGTAATTTTGATATGTATATGTCATTCCCTTTTGGATATAAAGCTCCGCCACTTCTTTTGCACTGTCCAAATAGACTACATTTCCAGTCTCTTTATAAATCGTTATAAATCCTCTCGCCGCAGTCAAACAGCAATGTGTCTGGGCCTTAATTTTCATCTTATCAATAGAATCAAACTTTTGACGCATTTCATCTAATAGTTTCAATACTCTCGCGTCTTTTGTTATACGATAATAATGCGCTAATCCATCAACACTCATAAATGCACAACCTACATCAGAAGAAAGTATCCAACCATTTTGTTCACCCGTAGAATGACCACTAACGCCACCACTTTTTTCCTCTCGTATAATTGGATAACTCTCATATGCTCCTGCTGTCATAAGATATAGATTCTCTACCGTTTCTGTAGCATATTTCAAAACTTCTTCCACATGGAATTGCTCATAATAGGCAAGCAATCCACGCAGATACCAATTATGCCCTGACAATTGTTGTTCATTTATCACGTCAATATTTGTATTTCCAAAATAGTGATACTTATTTGTTCTTTTCGGCAATTCAGCTACCATTTCTTCCATACAAGGAATTTTTTCTCCATGCATTTGATAATGGCAAACAAACGCTAATAGTGCCCTTCCTTCTTTGTCTCCTGGCCAATCATACTCTGCCGGTGCGAACACTTCATCTATTTGATAATAAGGTTCTTCCAATCTCTGCTTGTTCTTTTGAATGCGTATTTGCAACTCTTTTTCATCAATATGTAACACTGACGTCATCACAACTTCTCCTAAAAACTCTCTTATTTATATATTCCATTCATCATGCCACACAATATATGGTCTACCTTCTTCTGTAAAACAAATTGGCAACCACACGTAAGTAGCAAGGCTTGTGTTTTCATCACTTCCTTTTTGCAAATTATAAGTGATTTTATTTTCTTTATTTGGATTGTATACACTTTCAAACACATCATCTGCTTTGGGCATCTTTACTGATATGTCATTTAACCAACGATCTCCAATAGCAATATATAAATCTTTCTCAAACGGATGCTTAAACACACTGGAAAACTGTGCTTGAAATGAATTTTGATTCACATCACCCTCACAAGCATCTCCTACTTCTACCCACTTTCCATGAAATGTAGGTATCTGATACAAAATACTCTGATTCGGATAATATCCAGTTGTCCCAGATGTGATAATATACTTTTCTCCATTCCGTTCAAAGTAAGCTGGCGCCTCTCTCGTAAACGGTGGATATGGTTTTGGAATGTGAGTAGATATCTGCGCTGT
This sequence comes from Faecalimonas sp., assembly GCA_045659705.1. Taxonomy (GTDB): domain Bacteria; phylum Bacillota; class Clostridia; order Lachnospirales; family Lachnospiraceae; genus Faecalimonas. The sequence continues at coordinate 1,173 of JAZRCJ010000014.1, read as the reverse complement.
GATACCTCTATAATCTGCGGTCAACTCGGCACAAATCATCTCTGTATGCGGTTTCTCAAAAATAATATAAGCCTTTTCTTCACATTTAATAAGATCGAAATCACCTGCAGGCAACTCCGTCACTTTTGCAACCAATTCAAAAGTTCCCGTCATACTTTCGCTCTCACACACAGCAAAATAGCAGTTTTCAAATGCCACATCTTTTAATACTAATCCTCCTATTTTTGCCCACATAACATATTTTTTTGTTGTTTCATTGTATAAGATATGAGGTCTATCCATTACTCTTCCCACATAAAATGGATGCTCTTCATCTTCAAAATCAACAGAAACGGTACCTTCATTTTTCCAATTATATAAATCTTCAGAAGAATACACCTGTACACCTTGATGCCAAATAGGACAAACTTCACCTGTTGCTCTCCCTGTAACTCCTGTTTTATTTTCACCGTACCAATAGTACTTCCCTTCGGCATAAATAACAGAACCTCCATGAGCCTGTATTAGCTCTCCTTCTGTATCATACCAAAACTTTCCTGGTCTAAATGAATGATACATCTTTTTTCTCCTTAATAGATAAACCAAAAGACGATATCAGCTCTATTCGCCATATCGTCTTTCTTTTACTTTGGATAAAACGAAAAATATTTTTCTCCGTTTCTAAGCGTGACATCTCTTGCTCTTGCCATTTCACTGACAGTCACTATTTGATATCCCTTTTTTATCAACTTCGGTAGCATAATATTTACAGCATCTACTGTTTCCTTATGTATATCATGCAAAAGTATGATTTCTCCATCCTCTACATGCTTTAGTACATATTTGGAGATTTTCTTGGCATTTTTACGTTTCCAATCCAACGTATCCATAGACCACATGATAATTGGTCCATCCGCGTTTCTTCTTACCTTTTCGTCCACTGCTCCATAAGGCGGTCTTACAAGATACATACTCTCTCCTGAAACCTTTAAAAGTTCCTTATCTGCCTTAGACAATTGGCTTACAATCTCTTTTTTCTTTAACTTTGTCAAATCTTTATGAGACATTGTATGATTTCCATATTCACATCCCATATCCCGCATACGTTTGATTGCCAAGTCGGACGTAGCCATGTCGTTCTGTGAGCCAAGGAGTTGTCAGTGAGTCTTGTCTTCCTAAGACCGCTTGGCCTCC
>JAZRCJ010000013.1:0-1959 GCA_045659705.1 Faecalimonas sp. | reverse complement strand
AAACGCTATGTTAGACGCATCACAACAATTGGAAAGATATAGAAAATAATTTTTGCCTAAAAAGCATATAAATTTTCGCCCGACAAGAGTGTGTGAAAGAAAGTCTGTAAATATAGATCTTCTATGATAATGATTAGGCTGAAGGCTCATTGTAGGAGCTTTCAGCCCTTGTTTTATATATATCAGCACTACCGGTGCATGTCAAGTACAGGCGTTATTTCACGCCTGTCTTATTGATCTTGAATAATTATTCCGGGAGCCGGCCCTCATACATAATGCTCAGTTCTCCATAGACTTGTCCCCAGTTGCGAAGAGGCATCGTCCACTTTTTTGTCGCTTCAAAAGTGGACAGATATAAAGCCTTTAACAATGCGGTGTCACTTGGAAATACGCTTCTTTGACGGTTCAACTTCCGATAAGTAGCATTCAGGCTCTCAATGGCATTGGTAGTATAAATAACCTTGCGTACCTCGGTGGAAAACTTAAAGATTGGTGAAATCGCGTCCCAGTTTTGGCTCCAACTCTTCATAGAGTTAGGATAACGTTCCCTCCATTTGGCGGTGACACGTTCCAAAGTCTCCAACGCTTTCTCTTCCGTAGGAGCATGATAGATGGTCTTTAAATCTGTGGCAAAAGGTTTACGATCTTTGTCTGCCACATATTTCAGCGTATTGCGTACCTGGTGGACGATGCAGCGCTGGTACTCAGTTTTGGGGAATGCCGTCGAAATTGCCTCCTTAATACCGGAAAGGCCATCGGCACAGATGATCAGGATATCCTTTACACCACGGTTCTTTAGTCCATTCAGAACCGACAGCCAATATTTTGAACTTTCATTTTCGCCGACCTGGATAGTAAGAACTTCTTTCTGACCATCCAGATTGATGCCAAGGATAATGTAAGCAGCTAACTTGCGAATCACGCCATTATCACGGACAGAGTAGTGAATGGCATCAATGTAGAGTACTGGATAAATCTCTGCGAGAGGTCTGTTTTGCCAGTCCTCAATCTGAGGCATGATTTTGTCTGTCACATCGGAAATAAAGCCCTCGGATGCTTCAAAACCATAAATATCCTCTAATGTTTCTGATATCTGTCGGGTAGTCATACCCTTGGCATACATTGATATGATTTTTTGATCAATATCGGAGATATCCTTTTGACGCTTTTTAACCACCTGCGGTTCAAAGGTGGATTTGCGGTCTTGGGGAACTTGGATCTCCATGCTGCCATAGCTGCTGTTTACCTGTTTGGTCTTATAGCCATTGCGATAATCATCACTGTCAGAGCGCTCGGATTTAGAATAGCCCAAATGATCATCCATTTCCGCTTCCATCATTTCCTTGATGGTGCCACCTAACAGATCTTTGAGGGCATCCTGGATGTCCTGGGCAGATTCAATATCATACTCCTGCAGGAGCATTTGGATGATATTTCGTTTTCCTTCTGTCATTTGTACTTTGTGAACGGGTTTCTTTTCTTTTGCCATTATAAAAGGCCTCCTTTGATAAATTTTATTTTATCATAGAAGACCTTATAAATCTTTATTTACAGAAAAACTTTCATAGCCTCACGAAATAATTTCCAGCCATATAAGTGATACTAGCTCGCTATTTTTACTTTGATCCCATCTCTCGGAATTCGCTCTACGCATTCATACATTGAGAGCGCAGATGTACTTATTCCAACTGCTTGAGCCACTTCTTGTGTCTTCTCGCCTCTCAACTCAGCCAAAATTTTTCCTATTTTAATCGCATCCACTTCCATCCTCCTTTTTTGTCACATTTTGTGGAACTGTGTCTAATATACACTATATCACGAAATGTGCCGACACCTTTTGTGACATTTCCATTTCTCTTTTCCACAGAACGTGATATTATGAATTTACTAAACGAAAGAGGTGATTCTTAATGGGAAACTTTGCTAATGTTTTTAAGAATCTGAGAACCAAAAGCGGTC
>JAZRCJ010000012.1:0-15345 GCA_045659705.1 Faecalimonas sp. | reverse complement strand
TTTGGTTGTCAGTATCGCAAAACGTTATGTTGGACGTGGAATGTTGTTTCTTGATCTGATTCAGGAAGGGAATCTTGGACTGATCAAGGCTGTAGAGAAATTTGACTATAGTAAAGGTTATAAATTCAGTACCTATGCAACCTGGTGGATTCGTCAGGCTATTACAAGAGCCATTGCAGACCAGGCTAGAACCATCCGTATTCCTGTGCATATGGTGGAGACCATTAATAAATTAATTCGTGTATCAAGACAATTGTTGCAGGAATTAGGACGCGAACCAATGCCAGAAGAGATTGCAAAAGAGTTGGACATGCCGGTAGAGCGTGTGCGTGAAATTCTTAAGATTTCGCAAGAACCAGTATCTCTCGAGACACCGATTGGTGAGGAAGAAGATAGCCACTTGGGTGACTTTATTCAGGATGATAATGTGCCGGTTCCGGCAGAAGCGGCAGCGGCAACTTTGCTTAAAGAACAATTAGATGAAGTGCTTGATACCTTGACAGAAAGAGAACAAAAGGTATTAAGACTTCGTTTTGGTATGAATGACGGAAGAGCAAGAACTTTAGAAGAAGTAGGAAAAGAATTTGACGTTACTCGTGAGCGTATTCGTCAGATTGAAGCAAAAGCTCTTCGCAAATTGCGTCATCCAAGCAGAAGTCGTAAGTTGAAAGATTATTTGGATTAAGAGGATTTTATGAAATTATCAAAAAGACTTGAGGCTGTGGCCAGTTTGGTGAGTAATAGCCAATGTGTAGCTGACGTAGGGACAGACCATGGTTATATTCCAATATATTTGGTGGAGAATCAAAAGACGAAAACGGCCATTGCCATGGACATCAATAAAGGGCCACTTTTAAGAGCAAAAGAAAATATTGAAAGTCATGGTTTTACAGAGCAGATAGAGACCAGACTGTCAGATGGATTAAAAGAAGTGTTGCCCGGGGAATGCGATGCAGTTGTGGTTGCCGGAATGGGCGGGAATCTTGTGATAAAGATTCTGGAAGAAGGCAAACACATCAGACAAAACGTCAAAGAGTGGATTTTACAACCGCAGTCAGAACTGTGGAAAGTGCGAGAATATTTAGTTGCAAATGAATATTGTATTGTGGATGAAGATATAGTAGAAGAGGATGGGAAAATTTATCCTATGATGAAGGTGGTAAATGGTATATCCGAATCATATCAGGATATCGAATTGCAGTACGGAAAATGTTTGTTGCAAAAAAAGCATCCTACGTTGCTTCTGTATCTGGATAAAGAAATTCGCACTAAAGAACAGATTTTGAAACAATTAGAGACGGAAAACAAGGCGATGGAGCGCATCCATGAACTGCGCAAGGAATTAATGCAGGCAAGGGCAGCCTTTTTGAAGTGTTTGTAGAGAGGATTACATATGATTTGCAGAGAATTAATTTCGATCATTGAGGAACAATATCCAAGAGAGGCAGCGTTAGAATGGGATAACGTAGGTCTTTTGGTTGGGCGCTTTGAAAAAGAGATACAAAAAGTCTTTGTGGCATTGGATTTGACAGATGATGTTGTGGATGAGGCGATTGATAAAGGTGTAGATTTGATAGTTACCCATCATCCAATGATATTTGAACCACAAAGAAGGGTCACAGATGAAACTCTAGTAGGCCGTCGTCTTATCCGTTTGTTGCAAAATGACATTGGGTGCTATGCGGCTCATACCAACTACGACGTACTGCAGATGGCACAACTTGCAGAAGCGAGATTAGGTCTTGTAGATGCAAAAGTGTTGGAAGAGACTGGGTGGAATGACGAAGGCATTGGCCGAATCGGTGCACTAAAGAAGGAAATGACATTGGAAGAATGCTGTGAGATGGTTAAAGAAGCATTTGACCTTACCAGCGTAAAAGTGTTTGGGGATTTAAAAGGTTCTGTAAGAATAGCGGCTATTTCACCAGGCTCCGGAAAAAGTATGATACAGATCGCCATTGAAAAAGGTGCGGATGTATTAATTACCGGTGATATTGACCATCATGCAGGGATAGATGCGGTAGCAGAAGGCATGGCGATTATAGATGCAGGACACTACGGATTGGAATACATCTTTATGGAAGATATGACTGAGTTTTTAAGAAAAAGAACGGACTTAGGAGTGGAGATGAAAAAGGTAAGCTTTCCTTTTCAAAATTTATAAATAAGAAAAGAGGGGTGTCATGAAAACGTATCGAATAGAGATTGATGGTGTTGTCAAAGAATATGAAGAAGGTACAACATATCAAAAGATTGCAGAAGAGTATCAGAAAAATTACAAGCATAGAATTGTGCTGGTTGCGTTAAATGGGACCAAACTTCGAGAACTTACAAAGACAGTATCAAAAGATTGCAAACTGAGTTTTATCACCACCGCAGATATTGCCGGGTATAAAACATATAAACGTAGCCTTACCTTTTTGATGGTGAAAGCAGTGTATGATGTATGCGGACACAAAGATATCGAAAAAGTTCGTGTGGATTTTTCTGTGAGCAAAGGATACTACTGTACATTGGAGGGAAATGTCAAGGTTACGCAAGAGTTTTTAGATGATGTAGAGACTAGAATGCGTAAGATGATTGCCGAAAAAATACCGATAAAGAAACGTTCCGTGGGAACCGATGATGCGGTTTCGTTGTTTGGAAAATACGGAATGAATGACAAGGAAAAGTTATTCGGATATCGTCGTGTGTCAAAAGTAAATATATATAGCCTGAATGAATTCGAAGACTACTATTATGGTTATATGGTTCCAGATACGTCTTATTTGGAACGCTTTGGACTTTTCCTTTATGATGAAGGGTTTGTATTGCAAGCACCCCGTATGAGAGAACCCAATGTTTTGCCGGAATTTGCACCACAAAGGAAGCTGTTTCAAGTAATGAAACAGTCCATGGACTGGGGACAAATGCTAGGGATTGAAACGGTTGGCGATTTAAATGAAAAGATTACAAAAGGGAATATCCAAGAGACTATTTTAGTGCAGGAAGCATTACAGGAAAAGAAGATAGCACAAATAGCAGAGATGATTACGCAGAAGGAAGATGTAAAATTTATTTTGATTGCGGGACCATCATCTTCGGGGAAAACCACATTTTCCCATCGGTTGTCGATTCAACTTCGTGCACACGGGATGATACCGCATCCAATAGCGGTGGATAATTATTTTGTTGAGAGAGATAAAACGCCGAGAGATGCGGATGGAAATTATAACTTTGAATGTTTGGCGGCTATAGACGTTGAATTGTTTAACCAGAATCTTAAAGATTTGCTAGAAGGAAAAGCGGTGTCGCTTCCGACATATAATTTCAAGACGGGCAAACGAGAATATAATGGGAATATAAAGAAGCTGGGAGAAAATGATGTGCTAGTAATTGAAGGGATACATTGCCTGAATGACGCACTCACATATCAGCTTCCAAAGGAAAATAAATTCAAGATTTATATTAGTGCGCTCACGCAGTTGAATGTGGATGAGCACAATCCGATTTCTACAACGGATGGACGATTGATTAGACGTATGGTAAGGGATGCAAGGACCAGAGGAACATCTGCAAAACAAACGATTGCCATGTGGCCGTCCGTAAGGAGAGGAGAGGAAGAAAACATCTTCCCATATCAAGAAGAAGCAGATGTTATGTTTGACTCGGCTTTGATATATGAACTTGCAGTATTAAAACAATATGCAGAGCCGGTATTGTTTGGGATTGAAAAAGATTGTCCGGAATACATGGAAGCAAAACGTCTATTGAAATTTTTGGATTACTTTGTAGGCGTGGGAAGCGAAAATATACCGACAAACTCGTTGCTTCGTGAATTTGTCGGTGGCGGTTGTTTTCATATTTAATTAAAAAAATATTGCATATCCGCAGGGAGAGGTGCTGTAAAAGAAAGCGTTTCCCCGGTAATCGGATGGATAAAAGATAAACGGTGGGAGTGAAGTGCCTGCCGTTTTATTTTTTTGTAATCTGGGTTGTATAAGAAATCGCCTGGTAGAGGATGACCAATATGTTTCATGTGTACACGTATCTGGTGGGTTCTTCCGGTTCCCAGCTTTAGGCTGACTAGTGAATAGCCATCATGATAGGCTAAACGCTCGTAAGTGGTCAGAGCATATTCGCCAGTTTCGAAATCTACGTGGCGCTCAATGGTGGAACCTTCTACACGCGCAATAGGGGCTTCGATAGTACCGCATTCGGGAACAAGGCCTGTGGCAACAGCTAAGTATTCTCGGTGTAATTCTCGATTTTTTACCATGTCGGACAAAAGGCTTGCGCTATACATGTGCTTTGCGAGGATTAATAAACCCGTGGTGTCGCGGTCAAGTCGATTGATACAACGATAGGTAAATGGCTCGCCTTTCGTCTTGTAGTGATAGGAGACTGCGTTGGCAAGAGTGTTTTCGTAGTTTCCTTGGGAAGGATGAATAGGCATATCAGAAGGTTTGTTAATCACCATCAAATCCTCATCTTCATATACAATTTGCAGTGGCAGTGGTGACGGTACAATGTTTTCAGATTCGTCAGTCTCGATAATCAAAAGAGTGATGATATCCCCCTTGCTTAATACGTGACGAACCGTTGTCCATATGCCGTTTACCTGCATACCATTTTCCGTTCTTTTCAAATGAGTAATAAAAGAAGCGGAACATTTTTTTTCTTTTAAGAAAGACAGCAGAGTAGCACCATGATACTCTGCTGTAACTGTAAAATTAAATATACGTTTCATATTATTTTGATTTTATTTCTCTCCATAATTCATTATAAATGCCATTGAATTTATCGCCTAAGAACTTGTATGTTTCACAACGCTCCAAATCTTTTGCATCCGGGAAGGCGATTTTGCTATTTTTGATAGCAGGATCTTCAATCAATTCTCGGGCAGCTTCATTTGGTGTTGAGTAGGTAATGTAATCAAAGTTGATTTTTGCGATATCCGGGCGGCAGAGGAAGTTAATAAAGACTTCCGCATTCTTTTTGTTTTTTGCATTCTTTGGAATGACCCAAGAATCAATCCATACATTGGATCCTTCCTTTGGAATGACATATTCCAAGTTCGGGTTTTCAGCCTGGGTATAAATAGCCTCTCCGGAGTAGATTACACCAATGGCAGCTTCGTTACTGATCATTTTATCACGAACCTGATCTACAACATAAGCCTGTACAAGCGGTTTTTGCTCGATTAACAATTCTTTTGCAGCATCTAACTCATCTAAGTCTTTGGAGTTGAGAGAGTGGCCCAGATATTTTAAAGCCACACCAAATGCATCACGAACACTGTTTTGCATCAAGATGTTATCCGTGTACTTCTCGTTCCAAAGAACAGACCAGCTATCAATCGGTTCGTCTACGAGTGTCTTGTTATAAAGAATACCCACTGTACCCCAACAATAAGGAACCGAATATTTGTTTTCTGGGTCGAATTGCTTGGATTGAGCCAAGTATTGTGCGCCAATATGTTTGAGGTTTGGAACGTTGTCAAAATTGATAGGTGCCAACAAATCGTTTTCAATCATACGCTCGATCATATAGTCAGAAGGACATACCACATCGTATGCGATGGCACCAGATTGTACCTTTGGAAACATAATTTCATTGGTTTCGAATTCTTCATACACGACGTTGATTCCAGTTTCCTTCTCGAACATATCAAGAACTACAGGGTCTAAATATTCACCCCAATTATATACAATCACTTGTTCAGAACTAAAGCCATCATTTTTGGTGTTATAGAAGATGCCACCCGCGATAAGAACAATAGCCATAATGGCCGGTACCACACGGCGGATAAAAATCCCTGACAATTTACGTAGTTTACTAACTTCCTGTCTCTTTACTCGCGGATTTTTTTCGTCCGGCGAAGAATTAATAATAATAAGCAAAATCAATACGGTGGCAAAGAGGAGAGTGGAGAGCGCATACATCTCCGGTTTAATACCTTTTCGCACTTCGCTGTAAATTTTGGTGGATAACGTATCTACACCAGGCCCCTTCGTGAAATGTGTAATTACAAAGTCATCTAGCGACATAGTAAAGGATAATAAAAATCCAGAATACACACCCGGAAGGATATCCGGAAATACTACTTTGAAAAAGGCATAGATTGGGGATGCTCCCAAATCTAGCGCTGCTTCATAGGTATGACGGTTGGTCTGTTTTAATTTTGGTAGGACACTGGTAATAACATAAGGAATGTTAAAAGTAATGTGCGCCAATAAAATCGTCATATATCCCATGGAAATTCTACAAGCTATAAATAAAAGCATGAGAGAAATCCCAGTTACAATGTCCGCATTTAACATCGGAATATTTGTGACTCCCATATAAATAGTACGAACTTTTTTTTGCATACTCTGCATGCCGATGGCGGCAGCAGTTCCGATAATGGTTGCAATGAGAGCAGATAAAAAAGCAATGGTGAGCGTATTGTAAAGCGCGCTCATAATCTGTTCGTTCTGGAAAAGACTTACGTACCATTTGCCTGTAAAGCCACCCCATTTTGAACGGGTCTTTGAGTCGTTAAAGGAAAGTACGACCAAAGTTAAAATCGGAGCGTACAATAAGAAAATGATAAAACCCAAATAGAGTTTTCGTAATGCTGATTTAATCAAAATGTCGTTCCCTCCCCGTCCTTATCATATTTGGCAATCAGTGCCATGCTCAGAATAATAAATACCATAAGCACAAGAGAAAGACCGGAACCTACGTGCCAGTTGCTTCCCTGCTGAAATTCCTGCTCAATAACATTTCCAATAAGGAGAATTTTACTTCCTCCAAGTAAATCAGAAATGACAAATGTGGTGAGTGCAGGTACAAACACCATAGTAATACCGCTTATCATACCAGGAACAGAGAGCGGGAGCGTGATTTTGAAAAATACTTGCCATGCGTTTGCGCCCAAATCCTGTGCGGCGTGAATGACGTTTTTGTCAATCTTTATAAGTACGTTATATAATGGCAGAACCATAAAAGGCAGAAAGTTATAGACCATACCCAAAATGATGGCGTATGGTGTGTTGATAATCTCTAAATTCGGAAGGTGTAAAAAGGATAGAATGCCGTTGATTACACCGTTCTTTTCTAATAATGTCTGCCATGCCATGGTTCGCAGGAGAAAATTCATCCACATAGGGAGAATAAAAATCATAACAATAAAACTACTTTGATTCATATTGGAATTTGACAATATCATAGCCAAAGGATAGGCTAAGAGAAGACAAATGACTGTACTGATGAATGAAAGTAGCAGGGCAAGCCCTAATGCTTTTAAGTTTTCAGGGGTCGTAATTGCGGCTAGATTTGCAAAAGTAAACGTATTATTGCTATCTGTCAAACCGTAGTAAACAATTACTAAAAGCGGAATGATGATGAACGAAATTGCCCAAAACAGATACGGCCCCGCAAGTAATTTTTTACTCTTCAATTGCAACAGCCTCCTCGTCTTCAGATTCTGGTTTTTTCATAATCTGGATATCAAACGGGTCTACTTTGATACCTACTGGTGTTCCTACAGGGAACATATCAGTGCTGTGTACTAGCCATTCGTAGTTGTTGGCGGTAACTTCCATTTCGTAATGAACACCCTTAAAGATAAGGTGAGTTACGACACCTTCGAGCAATCCTTCTTCTGGACGAACGAGGTCGATATCTTCCGGACGAATCACGGCATCCACCGGTTTGTTGCGACCAAAACCTGTGTCGACACACGGGAAGTTTACGCCTAAGATTTTAACAAGGCGATCTTCGACCATAGTGGCAGGAAGAATATTACTTTCACCAATAAAGTCTGCAACGAACGCATTTTCCGGTTCGTTGTAAATGTCTTCCGGAGAGCCAATCTGTTGAATATAGCCCTGATTCATAACGACAATGGTGTCAGACATAGTAAGAGCTTCCTCTTGGTCGTGTGTTACATACACAAAAGTAATACCAAGTTCATTTTTTAAACGGATTAATTCGTATTGCATATCCTGGCGCAGTTTCAAATCCAAAGCACCGAGCGGTTCGTCTAATAACAATACCTTTGGCTCGTTTACAATGGCGCGTGCAATGGCAATACGTTGCTGCTGGCCACCACTTAAGGAATCCGGGGTTCTGTTTTCAAAGCCATCCAAGTTTACGAGCTTTAACGCGTATTTAATCTTATCTTGAATATATGCATTTGATTTACCTTTGATTTTAAGTCCAAAGGCAATGTTTTCTGCAATCGTCATGTGGGAAAAGAGAGCATACTTTTGGAACACCGTGTTTAATTGACGCTTATTCGGTGCCAATGTGGTGATGTCAGTGCCGTCAAATATGATTTTCCCTTCATCGGGAGTTTCAAAACCGCCAAGGATACGAAGTAATGTGGTCTTTCCGCAACCGCTTGGACCCAGCAATGTTAAAAAACGATTTTCATTAATAAAAAGATTTAAATCATCAAGGACAAGGTTGTCTCCGAATGATTTCGATATATGCATTAAATCAATTAATTTTCTTGCCATTTATTGAAACCTCCTAAAAGATAATACAATCCATTTCATTATACAATATTCTACAGAAAGTGCAATATTTTTTGCTGTACTTTTCCCCCTGTTCGCGTTATAATGAACCAAGGTTTGTGAAAGGATAAGAGGAACTACAGCGAATGAAAGAAAAGAAAATTCCTGTTTGGGGTATTATAGTAATCGTGTTAGGAGCCATCGTTGGTGTGTATATAGGATTTGCATTGTACTTTACGAATCATTTTCAGTTTTGTACACAAGTGAATGGCGTTGATATATCGGGAAAGAGTTTACATGCGGCGACAACTGTTTTGAAAGACAGAGTAGATAATTATGTGTTGGATGTAAAGGGAAGAGAAGATGTGACCGAACAAATTGCAGGTAAAGATATTGATTTGCGATATGAGAATGCAGAGATGTTGCGGGAAGTGTTAGATAAGCAGGCGCCGTTTTTGTGGTCGTTTTCATTATTTGAAGGTGGTCAGACTCAAACCGAGTTATTTGTTACATATGATAATAAAAAACTAGAAGCCGTCGTTTCTGATATGGATATGATGCAAAAGAAGAACCAGAAAAAACCGGTTTCTGCAAAACCTATCTATAAGGAAACGCAATTTGAAATTCAAGCTGAAGATTATGGCTCAAAGTTGGATGGGAAATTGGTATATGATACCATAACGCAATCTGTTCAAAAATTAGAAGGGCAAGTGGACCTTGATAAGGCGGGGTGTTATATTGAACCGACGTATTATGCAGATTCTAAACAAGTGATAGAAGCGGGTGAACTTGCTAATTCCTATTTGAAATCTCAGATAACATATACCATAGATGATGATCGGATTGTAGTGAATTATGAAGATATTGCAAAGTGGATTGTGATTAATGGTAAGATGAAAGTGACTTTTAATGAGGAAGGGATAGAAGCTTATTTAAAGGAGCTGGACAAAGAGTATAATACCATAGGAATTGTAAGAAAGATTACAACACCTACCGGGAAGAAAGCAAACGTGTCAGGCGGAACCTATGGAAGAGAAATAGACATCATCGCAGAGTGTAAACAATTAAAAGAAGACATTAAGTCTGGAGAACGTGTTGTAAGAGAACCGATTTACACCCAAGATATCAACACAGGTGATGGACCGATATGGGGAACAACCTATGTAGAAGTCGATATCACGGAGCAGCACATGTGGTACATAAAGGATGGAAAAGTCGTTTTTGAATCAGATGTTGTAACAGGAAAACCAAATCCGGAGAGAAAAACACCACAGGGTGTTTACTTCATTTTAGAAAAAATGCGTGATAAAGTATTGAGAGGACGTCCATTGCCAAATGGAAAACCATCCTATTTAACTCCAGTTAGTTATTGGATGCGTGTCACATGGACTGGAATTGGATTTCATGATGCTACTTGGCAAGCAAAGTTTGGTGGCAAACGCTATAAACAGGGATATGGCTCACACGGGTGCATCAATATGCCGCTGAAAAAAGCATCAGAGCTTTACGAAATACTAGAAAAAGGGTGCCCTGTTATTATTCACTATTAATAATAGAAAAGGAAAATCTGTATGTATAAATTAATTAAGAAAGACGGAAAAGCAAAGCGTGGAGAATTTCATACCGTGCATGGTGTGATTCAGACACCGGTATTTATGAATGTAGGGACAATTGCCGCGATTAAAGGTGCGGTGTCCACGGATGATTTGCAGGACATTAAGACACAAGTGCAGTTATCGAATACCTATCATTTACATGTAAGACCGGGTGATGAAGTTGTGAAAAAACTGGGAGGTCTTCATAAATTTATGGTATGGGACAAGCCGATACTGACAGATTCTGGCGGATTTCAGGTATTTTCGTTAGCCGGACTTCGTAAGATTAAAGAAGAAGGTGTATATTTCCGTTCCCATATAGACGGACATAAGATCTTCATGGGACCGGAAGAAAGTATGCAGATTCAGTCTAATTTAGGATCCACCATAGCTATGGCGTTTGATGAATGCCCGTCTAGTGTGGCAGACAGAAACTATATTGAACAATCGGTTGACAGAACCACAAGATGGTTGGCGCGATGCAAAGAAGAAATGAAACGACTAAATTCCTTGCCAGATACGATTAATCCAAAGCAGATGTTATTTGGTATTAATCAAGGTGGAATTTGCGAGGATATCCGTATTGCTCATGCAAAGGAGATTACAAAGCTAGATTTAGATGGTTATGCAATCGGAGGTCTTGCGGTGGGAGAGTCTCACGAGGATATGTATCGTATCTTAGATGCAGTAGTTCCTCATTTGCCGGAAGATAAGCCTACCTATCTAATGGGAGTGGGAACCCCGGCAAATATCTTGGAGGCAGTAGATAGAGGTGTAGATTTTTTTGATTGTGTATATCCAAGCCGTAACGGAAGACATGGACATGTTTACACAAATCAGGGTAAACTCAATCTCTTTAATGCAAAGTATGAACTAGATACCAGACCGATTGAAGAAGGGTGTCAGTGTCCAGCATGTCGTACCTATAGCAGAGCATATATTAGACATCTGTTAAAAGCAAAAGAAATGCTAGGTATGAGACTCTGTGTTCTTCACAATTTGTATTTCTATAATACTATGATGGAAGAAATTAGAGATGCCATTGAAAAAGGGTGTTACAAGGAATATAAAGAAAAGAAGTTGGCAAGTATGGCGGCCGGTGAAAAATAAAAAAACTATGAAATGAGAAAAAACACTTGATGTAATAAATGGAATTGTGTATGATTGTCATAGTGTTTTAAATAGGAGGAAATGATATGAATAATCCAATTATACTGATTATTGTATATGCAGTAATTTTAGGTGGTATGTGGTTCTTGATGATGAGACCGCAGAAAAAAGAGCAAAAGAGAATTCAGATGATGCTTGCTGAGATGGCAGTGGGTGATACGGTATTAACTACAAGCGGTTTTTATGGTGTTATTATCGATATTACAGAAGATGACGTTATCGTAGAGTTTGGTAACAATAAGAACTGTCGTATACCGATGCAAAAAGCAGCGATTACGCAGGTGGAAAAGCCAAGTGCTGAATAGAACGGAGAAAGGAAGGTTTTTGGCCTTCCTTTTTGTTTAAATCCATAGGTAATTTGCACATACTTTTGTGGCAAAAAGCAAAAAAAAACAAGATGTATTGAGCGGTTTAAACAAAAAACACAAAATACGGTTAAAATGTATATTTGTTACACAAATAGTATTGACAAATGGAAGACAAGTTTGTTAGAATAACAACAAACCATGGTGGTATGTTAGGATGGTAGAGGGATCCTAATTTTATTCATAAATTTTATCCACTATGTCGAATTCAATTATGTATGTTTAAAAGGAGGGTTTACTTGTGAAGTACTACGAGACACCAGAAATGGAAATTCTTTTATTGAAAACCGAAGATGTTATTACAGGCTCTTTGATTCCAGGCGAAGGAGTTGGTGACGGAAACGAAGATGGCACTGGCACAGACTTGGGTAATGGCGATTTCTAGAGCTGTTTTAAATTTTAGAAGATATTCGGTAAATGAAGGAGAAGGCGAAATGAAAAATAATATTAAGAATCTTACAAAGAGATTTGCAGCAGGTATCTTAGTTGTTGCAATGGCAGTTGCAGGAATGGTAGTGGTTCCAAGAACAGTAGAAGCAGCAGATACAAGAACAATTCAATGGGTAGAATATTCAAATGATGATTTTAAGGCATTGTATAATGCTAACAAAACAGCACCGACTTATACTGGGGCTGATAAAGCAGAAGGTTATGTGTTCGGTGGTTGGTATACAGCAAAAGAAGGAACAGCACATACAACTACTACAGCGGCAGAAGCTACTGGAAATGTATGGGCAAAATTTGTACCTTCTTATGTTTTGAATGTGAAGGCACAAAACAAGTCTGAAACATACAAAGAGAATGATGGAATTACAAGAACTGATGTTAGAGTTGTAGCATCTGTTGACTCTACAAAATATAGCGAAGTTGGTTTTGTTTATGATGCAGGCAACAAAGGCGTTGAAAACAAGGTTGTTTGTGAAAAAGTATTTAAATATTTGTATGAAGGAGAATCCAAAACATATCCAACAGATCTTATGGGAGCAAAAGCACAGTATTTTGTTTCTCACAGATTTACAAGAATTAAGGAAACTTCTTTTGCAAGTACAATTTATGTGAGACCTTATTGGGTGACTTTGGACGGTACAACAGTACAGGGACTTGGAAAGTATATCCATATTGAAGATGGACAGAAAGGATATATTACAGTACCTGTTAACTTAAAAGAAGCGAGTGCAATTGCAGCAGGTGTTGCTGAGATTACATACGATAACACAAAGGTGGAATTTGTGGATTATGAAGAGGGTCGCGTGTTTGAAGAAATGAAAGCAGCTGATAAAGGTTCTTCTGTAAAAGTTGTTGGTAATGTAGAAACAATCACAGCTGATGCTGGAAACCCAAATGACATTTTTGTAAGCCTTAGATTTAAACCAATAGATCCAGATGCAAACTTAAATACTACATTGAATTTCGATATTAAAACAAAAGATTTCTGTGATAGATTAGAAGCAACAAAGGAATTTAACATTTGGAATATTAAATATTAATTACAGAATATAAAAAAGAACCGGATTTTCCGGTTCTTTTTTTGTCATAATTTTTCACTTTTGTGCGCTAAAGGGTTGAAACATTTTCTGAAATGCGATATGATAAACTTTATAGAATTTTTAGTGTGAGGGCTAGGTTATGGAACTTAAAATTGGAGTAATAAAAGGTGATGGAATTGGTCCTGAGATTGTCACAGAGGCTATGAAAGTGTTAGACAAAGTCGGTGAGGTCTATGGACATACATATAATTATGAACAGTTATTATTAGGCGGAGCATCCATTGATGTACATGGGATTCCACTTACGGATGAAACTGTAAAGTCTGCAAAAGCATGTGATGCAGTGCTTATGGGATCCATAGGGGGAGATGCGAAAGTGTCACCGTGGTATCAGTTAGAACCGTCAAAGAGACCAGAGGCAGGACTTTTAAAAATACGAAAAGAGTTGAACCTGTTTGCGAACCTAAGACCAGCTGTGTTATATGATGAGTTAAAAGGTGCGTGTCCTCTGAAGGAAGAACTTACAGAGGGTGGGTTCGATATGATGATTATGCGAGAGCTTACCGGAGGGCTTTATTTCGGCACCCATAAGACTGAAGAGGTTAATGGAGAACTCGTGGCACAGGATGAGCTTACATATAGAGAGTCGGAAGTCAGAAGAATTGCAGTTAGAGCTTTTGATATAGCAATGAAACGAAATAAAAAAGTTATTAGCGTGGACAAAGCAAATGTTCTCGATTCCTCTAGACTTTGGAGAAAAGTTGTGGAAGACGTAGCAAAGGATTATCCGGAAGTGACTTTAGAACATATGCTAGTTGATAATTGTGCAATGCAACTTGTGAAAAATCCAAAACAGTTTGATGTGATTTTGACGGAAAATATGTTTGGAGATATTTTGTCAGATGAAGCAAGTATGGTAACTGGATCTATAGGAATGCTTGCATCGGCAAGTTTAAATGACACTAAGTTTGGTCTTTATGAACCAAGTGGCGGTTCGGCACCGGATATTGCAGGAAAAGGGATTGCAAATCCGATTGCAACCATATTGTCTGCGGCAATGATGCTTCGATTCACCTTTGATTTGGATAAGGAAGCAGATGCGATTGAAATGGCGGTAAGCAAAGTATTAAAAGACGGATATCGTACCATCGACATTATGTCAGAGGGTATGACGCAAGTAGGAACAAAGGAAATGGGCGATTTGATTTCGGAAAGAATTGCTTAATATAGGAGGTTATATATGAGAAGTGATACAGTTACAAAGGGAATGCAACAAGCACCACACCGTTCGTTATTTAACGCGTTGGGCTATACAGAAGAAGAATTACAAAAACCACTTGTAGGTATTGTGTGTTCTTATAATGAAATTGTACCGGGGCATATGAACCTCGATAAGATTGCAAATGCTGTAAAAATGGGCGTTGCAATGGCTGGAGGAACTCCAATTATGTTTCCTGCAATCGCTGTGTGTGACGGAATTGCAATGGGACACATTGGGATGAAGTATTCTCTTGTGACAAGAGATTTGATTGCAGATTCTACAGAAGCGATGGCACTTGCACATCAATTTGATGCATTGGTTATGATTCCAAACTGCGATAAAAATGTACCGGGACTTTTAATGGCAGCAGCTAGAGTAAATGTACCGACCGTATTTGTCAGTGGTGGACCGATGCTTGCCGGAAAAGTAAAAGGATGTAAAAAAAGTCTTTCTAGCATGTTTGAAGCAGTAGGTTCTTACGCTGCCGGAACCATGTCTGAGGAAGATGTAAAAGAATTTGAAGAAAAAGTTTGTCCGACCTGTGGGTCTTGTTCTGGAATGTATACGGCAAATAGTATGAACTGTTTGACAGAAGTTTTGGGTATGGGTCTTGGTGGAAATGGAACCATTCCAGCAGTATATTCTGACAGAATTCGTCTTGCAAAACATGCAGGTATGAAAGTAATGGAATTATATGAGAAAAATATCAGACCAAGAGATATTATGACAGAAAAAGCAGTTTTAAATGCTTTGACTGTAGATATGGCACTTGGTTGTTCGACAAATAGTATGCTTCACCTTCCTGCAATTGCACATGAGATTGGTATGGATTTTGATATTACATTTGCAAATGAGATTAGTGAAAAGACACCAAATCTTTGTCATTTGGCACCTGCAGGACCAACCTATATGGAAGATTTGAATGAAGCAGGTGGTGTGTATGCCGTAATGAATGAGTTGCAGAAGAAGGGCTTGTTGCACACA
>JAZRCJ010000011.1:0-26796 GCA_045659705.1 Faecalimonas sp. | reverse complement strand
GTCCCTATCCGGCGTGGGCGTAGGATATTTGAGAGGAGCTGCCCTTAGTACGAGAGGACCGGGGTGGACTGGCCGCTGGTGTATCTGTTGTTCTACCAAGTGCATGGCAGGGTAGCCAAGCCGGGACGGAATAAACGCTGAAGGCTTCTAAGCGTGTAGCCACCCTCAAGATGAGATATCCCAACGCAAGTTGTAAGACCCCTTGAAGACGACGAGCTAGATAGGACAGAGGTGGAAGTGCAGTAATGCATGTAGCTGTCTGTTACTAATCGGTCGAGGGCATAACCAAGAAGGTGATAGGAAATAAGATGGAAGATATTTTGAAGATTTGTATGTAGTTTTGAAGGTATATGAAAATATATTTTCAGTATTCCTCCTTAGCTCAGTCGGTAGAGCACTCGGCTGTTAACCGAGTTGTCGTTGGTTCAAGTCCAACAGGGGGAGTCAAAGATCCCGTTCACATAAGTGGACGGGTTTTTGTTTCGAACGAAGAGGAGAAAAAATGGCTAGGCGAAATAAGATACGTAAGAGAGAAAAGATGTCAAAGAAACAAAAAATAATTATATGGACTGTATCTATATTAATGTTTATGGCTTTGACGTATTGTACTGCGGTGTTTTCGAATATTCCATTTATTAAAAAATGGAGAGAAATATACATAGAAACAGCTATGACAACCGGGAAACATCAGTGGTTAGCAACTGCATTTATTCCAGGATACATTATTGATGATGTTATGGAAAGAGCAAAGGCAGAACAGGCAGTACAAGATAATCTGGAGAGTCAGTGGAAACCAGAAAAGATTGAAATTAATACAACCCCAAACAAGCAAACAGAAAAAGAAATGTTTTATGAAAAGTTTTGGGAAGTAGATGAAACAAAGTTGGAAGCATATATTTCCGAAAAAGGCATTTCGACATATGAAGATTTATTAATAGAAAATCTAGAGGATAGTATAGATATTACTACCACATTTGGAGAAAAAATAAAGGTATTAGATTCTGAAAACAATCTGTTAATTGTAGAGGTAACAGGAGACCAATATAAAGGATTATTGGCTATCGTAAAGAAATCGGAACAAGTTACGGTTGCAAAATCAAAATCACTTGGATCATATGGGAATTTAATTACAAAATTTGCGGAAGACAATCATGCGCTGGTTGCAATCAATGCGAGTGGATTTGTAGATAAAAATTGGAAGGGAAATGGAGGCACTATTAGAGGCAGCATGGTCCTTGATGGTGTTGATTATGGAAATCCAACCAATCAAAAGAAGTTTTTTGGATTTAAGGATGATAATAGGTTATATATACAAGATTATAATAAAAAGGACATCTCAGAATTTAAATGGGCGATTCAATTTAGTCCGGCACTTATAGTGGATGGAGAGAAATATGTGCAAGGCTCATTTGGGTATGGTCTCCAACCGAGAAGCGCAGTTGGACAAACTGCGAGCGGAGAATTTTTGATGTTGGTAGTAGATGGCCGTCAAGTAGGACACAGTGTGGGAGCGACGGTAGACCATTTGGCAGAGATTATGCTTAGACATAAAGCATATCAAGCGATGAATTTGGATGGCGGAAGTTCTTCTATTATGAATTACAGAGGAAAAACAATAAATAAACCGTCTAGTAAGAACAGTTTGGGCAGATATTTGCCGAATGCATTCATCTGTAAATTTGCAGCAGATGTTGAAAATAATTAGTTATATAAATATTTGGCAAGAACTTTCAAAAAGTTCTTGCCAAAGTGTTGATGATATGTTATTATAGTCTTCGTTGAGGTCATAGGTGACTATTGCTTCAAGATTAAGGCTCCTTGGTCAAGCGGTTAAGACATCGCCCTTTCACGGCGGTAACACGGGTTCGATTCCCGTAGGAGTCATTTGTGCATAGCACACAATTAAATATGGCGCCATGGCCAAGTGGTAAGGCAAAGGTCTGCAACACCTCTATCACCAGTTCAAATCTGGTTGGCGCCTGCAAAAAATCCTGAATGCGATAGCGTTCAGGATTTTTACTTTTTACTTCTTACTTTTTCACTCTTACCTCAATCAAAATTCCTTCGGGATTTTTTTGTCTAAAATGATGTATGCAAGTGTATGCAGATTTTTTACGCAACATCATCAAGTTTTTTCATAAGTTCGTTTACTTCATCCTTTCCAAGAATGTTTCTGAAGTAGTGTAAAGTCATAGTTGTTGTAGTATGTCCTAACAACTGGTCAATTGTTTCCATTGTTCTTGGTTCAAAAGTCAAATCATCAATCATTACTTGGCGTTTAACTCGTTGATGACGGATATAAATGTATAGATTGTTGGAAGTAGAAATGGTATAATCCATTTAAGAGGAACAAAGTAGAAGATATTATATTAAGAAATATCAGGAGATAATATTATGAAAAAGGAAAAAGTAGTATTGATTAATAACATTCATTATTGCAAATTACCTAAAGATATAGAGAATATAGAAGCGTTTATTGAACTACTCACTGAAAAGCACAATTCTTTTGTGTTATTGGAAGCCTATGAAGAAACTGGATGTGTTGCACCATATTTTATTGAATCTGAATTAAAAACAGAAGCACAGTATTGGAATGTTTCTCATATTAGGGTTGTAAAAGAAGAGGAAATTATACTTTTAAGAAAATATGAATATGAAGAAAAGTTAAACAAGATTATTCAAGAAAAGTGTGTGAAGTGTATTCATTATTCGGATGGAAAATGCAAACAAAATGATGTGTCAATTTATGAACAGATTGATTTAGATGGCAAATGCTATCTGTGTGAAGAATTAGAATAGGAGGGAATATTATGAAGTGTCCATGTTGCAATAAAGATATGAAAGAGGGATTTGTTAGAGCAATTGCACGCGGTGGAATATGCTGGGTAGACGAAAAGGATCATTTGTCTTCACCACGTTCCGCTCCTGGTTTCTTACAACTGGGAAAGGCTACTTGGTTAACTGCTGAACATGTCCCTGCGTTTAATTGTGATTCATGCGAATTGATTATTATTGATTATTCTGCTCAAAAGTAAAGAAAAAGTACAGTTTATTGGAGCAGAAAATTCCTATTATTGCGACAATAATTCTTATGTGTGTAGAGATTATATATTTTGCGATTTTACTATTTCGATATGCAAAAGAAATTGAAGAAAAGTGGCTTGAAATACTTGTTTGCATTGCTATGATACTTGTAGGATTTGCAAGTTTTGCTGGCATTGTTGTCATGAGTATGGAATTAGTGAAGTGGTAGTCATGAGAGGATAATAGAATGAAATTTGAAGCTAAATTAAATTTTAAGTTTTATATTGCGACTTTTTTGTTACTGGGAATAGTTGTTTTGGGATGGTATTCAGTTTTTTTTCTGAATTCAAACGAAATCTTAATGGAAGATAATATGCCGATGGATAACCAAACAAAAATGTTATTTGGTACTATGATTAGCATTGTATTGTTATCGTGGTCATTTTCGTTTTTGACAATGCTTAGACAAATATTGATAGGGCATGCTTTTTCTATGGATGCTGAAGGCATTCATTTGACAGCAACAGCAATAAATGTTTTGGCTTTTATCTTTGTTGTTCCTATAAGAAAAATTCCATATTCTGCAATAGAAAAAGTTTCTCAAGAAAATGGATCACTGTGTTTACATATTGATAAATCAGAGATAGATATAATTCCTATATTTCGAGTTTTTGCGAGAAAGAAATATTATTTATTTTCAGGTTTTACAGTTGCAAAACAAGGCGAAATTGAAAATCAACTAAAGCAATATGGTGTTAATATTATGTAATTGTTCAAAAGGGATTTTAAAAAGTTGGTGAACTATGTTGGGATGCAGGAGAAGGAGTGAGCATAAATATTGATACATACTAGGAGGATATATAGTGAAAAAGATTTTGAATAAAATCGGCGAGTTGTTTTTGACATTAGTAGGATGTTTATTAGCAATAGTATTTGGGGTATGCTTAATTTTCGTGGTGCCATTTGATTATATTAGATATAAGCGTTCTTTCTATTATAAAATAGAACGTAAGAAGTATGAGCTTTTTGATGGAACCGGTATTTATTTTGAACTTTATAATGAAATTGCGAAAAACAAATTACCAATTAAATATATTTTTAATCCTAAAAATGATGCTGTGCAATGCGGTTGGTTTGTCTATAACAATATACTCATTATTCCAAATGATTTTCCTTTTGAATATGATGTCGAAAGTCGAAAATGGAGATGTTGTTGTGACGGGGAAGAAGTTGCAGGTGCTGAAAAAGAAATTATTATGACGCTTGATGAATATATGGAAATGGAAATTGAAGAGGCGAATGAACTTGTGGGAAATACTATTTGCGATAAAGCGGTTTTATTAATTGATGCAGATGATATTGAGGATATAGAAGCGGCAAAAAAGGAAGAGTATTTTTTGCTTTACGATAATAATAGAGAAGAAGTATTAAAAAGTTTTTGCAATAAGAACTTAGAAATATCCGATAAAAGTGTTTCGGCCAGACCAGATTGGGAGACTATTGTAAAGATAATGAAAGATAAAAGTTTGGATAGTTTTGTTGATGAGGTCATAAAGGTAATTTATTCTAGGGATAATACAAGAAGATATGTTATCCTAAAAAATAAAGATGCGATATTAACATATCATCTTGAAAATTTATATCCATATGATGATGAAGACTGGAAGTATATATCCGCTGTGGAAGGGACACTTCCTGCCATGTGGGAGACGCAATCTGATTGGTGTTCTAGATTTGAAAGAGAAGATGATTTAATGAAAGCGTTGGTAAACGAACCGGAATACAAACAATTTTTCTTGTAGTTTATATACTGATTATGACTAGTGACATTGTTCTTAGCTTGACATGTCCTTTTATAAGGTTTGTATGAAATGATAAATAAACACAAATACTAACATTAGAAAGGAGCATGCCTATGAATGATGATAAGAAAACCCGACAAAATCCGGAACCAGAGATAAAAAGAGACGAGAGGCCAATCAAGCCAGGCGAAATCATAGGGAAAATTGATGTGCGCGATACACGAGAACGAAGAGATGGCCCTGGTGGCAATTAGACAAAAAATCACCCTTGCAATTATTCGCGAGGGTGATTAATTTTATCATATTATTTTTGTTAGTCGTTTTCTAATGTTTAATCCAGCAATCCAGGATAGTACAATCTTGATAAGAGTTGTTGGAAGGAATGGAACTACACATGTGGTAAAGCTTGCAAGTAAAGAGGTTTTACTTAAGAAGGAAAACCAGAGTGTTCCACAGAGAAGATTGATAACATTTCCGAGGATAATACTTGTTACTAGTGCGCCTTTGAAGCGTGAGTTGTATGTAATACCCAATCCTACGATATATGCCATAATTGGGAAGGATATTATAAAACCACCGGTAGGACCGATGAGGCACTGATAGCCGCCTGTAAAGTTAGAGAAAACAGGAATTCCTACGGCACCGATAAAAATGTAAATAAGGGTGGATAAAGCCCCTTTTTTATGTCCTAAGGTGACACCTGCCAGTGTGACTGCAAAAGTCTGCAAGGTGATGGGTACACCTAATGGCAGTGGTATGGCGATTTGTGCTGTGATTGCCATGACTGCAGTCATAAGGCCGATTAGACATAAATCTAATATATTTGAATTTCTTTGCATCGAATCATAATCCTTTTGAAAAATATTGTACTATAAGAGTATAGAGCAGTAAAAATATGGTGTCAAGGAAACTTTTCTTGACGAAAAAATAGGACTTTGTTATAATATCGGTGTTGCATGAATATAATATTTTGTAGGTATGGCGCCATGGCCAAGTGGTAAGGCAAAGGTCTGCAACACCTCTATCACCAGTTCAAATCTGGTTGGCGCCTTAGGAACTCCGAAATAAAAATTTCGGA
Source organism: Faecalimonas sp. (assembly GCA_045659705.1). Lineage (GTDB taxonomy): Bacteria > Bacillota > Clostridia > Lachnospirales > Lachnospiraceae > Faecalimonas. The sequence goes on along the minus strand of JAZRCJ010000011.1, from coordinate 20,892 downwards.
GTTTTTTGTTTGTGGAGGCAATGATATGAAAGAACAATTATATACCATTCCCCTAATGGACGCTTTTCGCGCCGAGGATGAATGTCCATTTTGTTTTATTGAAAGAAATTTAGAGCAGCATGCTCTTGATTTTGTGTTAGGCCCAGAGGTTTCCTACATGCAGGACCACGTTAGAGAGCAGACAAATAAGATTGGGTTTTGCAAGAAACATTATCAACAAATGTTTACATATGGCGAGGCACTAGGAACGGCACTGATATTGGATACCCATTTAAAAGCACTACGAGCAAGGCTAGAAAAGGAAATGAAACATTTTTCCTATTCTTCGAAGGCAGGACTTACAGAACGTTTGCAAAAGAATGCAGAGAATAGAAAAGGCAGTAATAATATAAGCAAATGGGTACATACTACAGAAGAAGAGTGCTTTATCTGCAATAATATGAAAAATAATTATGACAGATATATGGCAACATTTTTCGTGTTATTTAAGAAGGGCGAAGAGGAGTTTATAGAGCTAGTAAAGAATGGAAAAGGATTTTGCTTGCACCATTTGGCAGACATCTTAGATGTGGCGCCGCTATACTTAAATGAAAAGCAGCAAAAAGCCCTTCGCGATATTGTGTTCCCACAGATGGAGGAGAATTTAAAACGAATCCAAGAGGAGATTGACTGGTTCGAAAAGAAGTTTGATTATCGATATCGAGAAGCGGATTGGAAGACGTCGAGAGACGTACTCCAGCGAGCGATGCAAAAGATTGGCAGTGGGTATCCGGCAGGCGGGCCATACCGCAAGAAGTAATTCGACAAACTTTGGAAATACCCTTGACGAACAATAAGTTTAATGATATTATCATCAACGGAACAAAATAAAGAAAAACTTTCTCTTATTCAGAGTGGTGGAGGTAAAAGGATCTATGAAGCCACGGCAACCCCGTAAGACGGAAGGTGCCAACCTGAGCGAGCGATCGAACAATAAGAGGATTGGTTTATAAGCATATAAAACAGTCCGCTTAGAGAGGACTGTTTTTTTACGATTTAAAGAAAGGGAGAAGAAGATGGAAAAATTATTGTTTACTTCAGAATCAGTAACAGAAGGGCATCCGGATAAGATTTGTGACCAGATTTCAGATGCTGTTTTAGATGCATTGTTAGAACAAGACCCAATGAGCCGTGTGGCTTGTGAAACAGCCATTACAACCGGCCTTGTGCTTGTAATGGGAGAGATTACCACTAGTGCTTACGTGGACATTCAGAAGATTGTAAGAGATACTGTAGACGAAATTGGATATAATCGTGCAAAATACGGATTTGACGCACATACTTGTGGCGTTATCACAGCAATTGATGAGCAGTCTACCGACATTGCTATGGGTGTAAATAAGGCATTGGAAGCAAAAGAAAACAAGATGTCAGAAGAAGAAATTGAGGCAATTGGTGCTGGTGACCAGGGTATGATGTTTGGTTACGCATCCAATGAAACAGAGGAACTTATGCCATATCCGATTTCTTTGGCACACAAATTGGCGCTTCGATTAACAGAAGTACGTAAGAATGGTACTTTGCCATATTTGCGTCCAGATGGAAAAACACAGGTAACGGTAGAATACGATGAAAACGGAACTCCGGAAAGATTGGATGCAGTGGTTCTTTCCACACAGCATGATCCGGATGTGACACAGGAGCAGATTCACACAGATGTGAAGAAATATATCTTTGATGAGATTTTGCCGGCACATATGGTGGATGAGAATACAAAATTCTTTATCAATCCAACAGGACGTTTTGTAATCGGTGGACCGAACGGAGATAGTGGTGTAACAGGACGTAAGATTATCGTAGACACATACGGTGGAATGGCTCGTCACGGCGGCGGTGCATTCTCCGGAAAAGACTGTACAAAGGTAGACCGTTCTGCAGCATACGCAGCTCGTTATGTGGCAAAGAATATTGTAGCAGCAGGTCTTGCTGATAAATGTGAAATTCAATTGTCTTATGCAATCGGTGTGGCACAGCCGACATCCATTATGATTGACACATTCGGAACAGGCAAGGTTTCTGAAGAAAAGTTGGTTGATATCGTAAGAGAAAACTTTGACCTTAGACCGGCAGGTATTATCAAGATGTTAGACCTTCGCAGACCAATTTATAAACAGACAGCGGCTTACGGACATTTCGGACGTAACGACCTTGATTTGCCATGGGAAAAATTGGATAAGGTTGATGCATTAAAGGCATATTTATAAAATGTATTATATATAGAAGAAACTAGGGCATGATGGCATAAAGCCATCGTGCCTTTTATAAAAAGGAGTGAATGTTCTTGAAATTAAGAACGAGATTAATGATAACCTTTGCAACAGTTATTATCCTGCCGGTTGTTTTAACTGTTACAGTTTTGATTGCCTTTGCAAAGTTTGCAAGTGAGATGTTAATTGCCGTGCTACTTGTTTCGGTTCTAACCTGTATGATTTTGATTTTTTGGATATATCGAAGTGTAGTGGGGCCTCTTGAGAGAATGCAGATTGCCACCCAGAATATCAAAGAGGGAAACTTGGACTTTGAGTTGGAAATAGAGGTGGATGATGAAATCGGACAGCTTTGCCGGGATTTTGAGGAAATGCGAATGCGCCTTAAGGATACGGCGGCAGAAACGTTGGAAAATGATAGGAGAAACAAAGAACTTATCAGCAATATTTCCCATGACTTGAAAACCCCAATCACGGCAATCAAAGGTTATGTGGAAGGCATTATGGACGGAGTTGCCGATACACCGGAAAAGATGGAGCGATACATCAAGACTATTTATAACAAGACCACCGAGATGGATGCGCTCATAAATGAGTTGACGTTATATTCTAAAATTGATGCTAATCGTATTCCTTATAACTTTAGCACCATTTCCGTGAATGACTATTTTGAGGACTGCGCGGATGAGTTGGCCACAGAATTAGAAGCTAAGGGGATTGCATTTAGGTACTATAATTATGTGGAAAAAAGTGTTAAGATTATAGCAGATGCTGAGCAGATAAAGCGAGTGATTAATAATATCGTTTCTAATTCTGCAAAATATATGGACAAGGCGCACAAGACCATAAGCCTTCAGATTAAGGATGTGGGGGACTTTGTGCAGGTGGAAGTGGAAGATAACGGAAAAGGAATTGGAGCAAAGGAACTTCCATATATATTTGAGCGATTTTATAGGACAGACACGTCCCGCAACTCTTCCACCGGTGGAAGTGGAATTGGTCTATCTATTGTTAAAAAGATTATAGAGGAGCACGGGGGGAAAATCTGGGCCACCAGCAAAGAGGGCGGTGGAACCGTGATGTATTTTGTGTTGAGAAAATATCAGGAGGTACCTGTACATGAGTAAGATATTAATAGTAGAAGACGAGCAGGCGATTGCAGAGCTTGAAAAAGACTATTTGGAGCTTTCCGGGTTTGACGTGGAAGTGGCAAACGACGGGGAAATCGGCCTTCAAAAAAGTTTGGAGGAGAGTTACGATTTGATTATCTTGGACTTAATGCTTCCAGGAATGGACGGATTTGAAATTTGCCGCCGTGTGAGGGAAAAGAAGAATACGCCGATTATTATGGTGTCTGCAAAGAAGGATGATATCGACAAAATCAGAGGTCTTGGATTAGGGGCGGATGATTATATGACAAAGCCATTTAGTCCGAGCGAGCTGGTAGCCCGAGTAAAAGCGCATATGGCAAGATATGAAAGATTAGTCGGAAGTGGCATAGAAGAAAACAAGATCATTGAGATTCGAGGACTTAAAATAGACACCACAGCACGTCGTGTATGGGTGAATGGAGAAGAAAAATCGTTTACAACGAAAGAATTTGATTTACTAACGTTCCTTGCAGCTCACCCAAATCGTGTGTATACGAAGGATGAATTGTTTAGTGAAATTTGGGATATGGAGTCTATTGGAGATATTGCAACGGTTACTGTCCACATTAAAAAGATACGAGAAAAGGTGGAGTTTGATACTTCAAAGCCACAGTATATCGAGACCATTTGGGGTGTGGGCTACCGTTTTAAAATGTAAGATGCAGAAAGAGGAATGAGTAAGTTATGATTACAAGTACAAGCAATCCGCAGGTAAAACGCTTGCTACAATTGCAGAAAAAAAGCAAAGCCAGAAATGAGGAAAAAGTATTCATCGTAGAGGGCATTCGTATGTTTCAAGAAGTGCCTGAAAAAGATGTCGAAAAAGTGTATATTTCGGAGTCCCTTTATAATAGGAAGAAACTCGATTTAAAATTGGATAAATTTTCGACAGAAATCTTAAGTGACAATGTATTTGCTCATGTTTCTGATACAAAAACACCGCAGGGAATTTTGTGTGTGGTAAAGCAAAAAGAACATGAGTTAGAAGAGCTGTTAAAAATAGAAAATCCACATTTTATTGTGCTGGATAATTTGCAGGATCCGGGAAACTTAGGGACCATTGTAAGAACAGCAGAAGGGGCAGGTGTTACCGCAGTCTTTATGAGTAAAGATTGTGTGGACATTTACAATCCAAAGACCATTCGTTCCACTATGGGTTCCATCTATAGAATGCCATTTCTTTATATAGAAGATTTACGTTTTTTATTGCAAATTTTTAAAGAGAAAAAGATACTTTCTTATGCAGCGCATTTGCAAGGAGAAAAAACTTATGATCAGGAAGATTACAGCGGGGGAACGGCCATCTTAATTGGAAATGAAGGGAATGGATTAAGAGAAGAAATTGCAGAGGCAGCGGATAGAAAAGTGCAGATTCCAATGCATGGAAAAGTGGAGTCACTCAATGCCGCAATAGCCGCCTCCATACTGATGTTTGAGGTTTGTCGCCAGAGGCGATAAGCCTCTTTTTTTACGCTCTTTTTTATGTGCAAATGTGGTGTGTGAGAAAAATAGAAATAAAAAAATTTCAAAAAAAGGGTTGACATACCAAAAAAATGGTGTTAATATGCCCTTTGTTGCACGAAGTCCGTAACATTTGTGTAACATTTGTAATAAAAATGAATTAGATGCGTATACTGTTAGTAACAATATTCGCAAAAAATGGAAACAAATTTTAGGAGGAAGTTTATGAGACGAGAGAAAAAGAGCGTGATTCTGAGTCTTGTTCTTAGCTGTTGTTTATTCTTTACATCAGAATTTGGAACTTTGGCTGCTGACCCACAATCTGAAGCTCGAGCAATCGAAACGATCAACCACGAAGTAACGATATCACCATTGGCAGATGCAATGGAACAGATTCCGGAAGTTGCCGAAAAAGCAGCCAAGAAAGCAGCAAAAGAAAAGGCGGCAAAGGAAAAAGCAGCAAAGAAAAAAGAAGCAAAGAAAGCAAAAGCAAAAAAAGCTAAGAAAGTATCAAAATCATTAGCTCCTACAAAAAGAGGAAAGACATCGGCAACAGTTGATGAAAGAACATTGTTGGCAGCATTGATTTATTGTGAAGCAGGAAACCAGTGCCGCGATGGTAAGGTGGCAGTAGGTGCTGTTGTAATCAATCGAATGAAAAGTAAGAAATATCCGAATACTATGAGAAAGGTTATTTACCAGAGAGGACAGTTCGGACCGGCTATCACAGGTAAGTTAGACCGTATCTTAGCACAGGGTAAAACACCAAAAGCTTGCTACGAAGCAGCAGATGCAGCACTTGCAGGAGAAAATCCAATCGGAGATGCTTTATATTTTGGTTGTGGAAATTATGGAAAGAAAATCCAAGATCATTGGTTCCACTAGGGAGTATCTGAATATACAAATGGGAAGACGAGACATATCGCCTTCCCATTTTTTTATTGTAATCTGTATGAAATTATAGTAAGATGAGAGAATAGAAAAGAGGTGATTGTCATGCAGGCAAGTTTCTGGTTGATTTTATTTGTAGTTCTTTTAGTCATTGAAATTTGTACATTGGGTCTTACTACTGTATGGTTTGCAGGTGGGGCTTTGGTTGCATGGATATTGGCACTGTTAAAGGTTGGCTTGCCAATACAGGTAATCGTTTTTCTTGTCGTGTCCATCGCGTTGCTTTTTTTGACAAGACCGATTGTGGTAAAATATTTTAATCGTAAACGCGAGCACACAAACGCAGAAGGATTAATTGGACAGATTGCAGTGGTGACAGAGCAGATTGACAATACGCACGCTACAGGCGTTGTTGTGGTGGGTGGATTAGAATGGTCTGCAAGAACAAAAGAACCGAATGCAGTTATTGATAAGGACAAATTGGTAATTGTTGAAGATATCCAAGGTGTGAAATTGATTGTAACAGAGAAGGAGGCATAAATATGGGTGGATTTATAGGAATGTTATTTGTGTTTTTAATTATAGCTATTATTGTTTCTTGTGTGAAGGTGGTGCGCCAGGCGCAGGCACTTGTTGTAGAAAGATTAGGTGCTTATCAGGCAACTTGGGGCGTTGGTATCCATTTTAAACTTCCAATTATTGACCGAGTTGCAAGAAGAGTGGATTTAAAAGAGCAGGTAGTGGATTTTGCACCACAGCCGGTGATTACAAAAGATAACGTAACTATGAGAATTGATACGGTTGTATTCTATCAGATTACAGATCCAAAGCTATTTTGTTATGGTGTTGCAAATCCAATTATGGCAATTGAGAATCTGACAGCTACCACACTTCGTAACATCATTGGTGATTTAGAGTTAGACCAGACTTTGACATCAAGGGAGACTATTAATACAAAGATGAGAGCATCTTTGGATGTGGCAACAGACCCTTGGGGCATCAAGGTAAACCGTGTGGAACTTAAGAATATTATTCCGCCGGCAGCTATTCAGGAAGCCATGGAAAAACAGATGAAGGCAGAGCGTGAACGTCGTGAAGCGATTCTTCGTGCAGAAGGTGAGAAGAAGTCAGCTATTCTTGTGGCAGAAGGAAATAAAGAATCTGTTATTCTCGATGCAGAGGCGGATAAGCAGTCAGCCATCCTCCGTGCAGAAGCGGAAAAGGAAAAGAGAATCCGTGAGGCAGAAGGTGAGGCAGAAGCAATCTTAAAAGTACAGCAGGCATATGCAGACGGTATTCGTTTTATTAAAGAAGCAGGTGCAGACGAAGCAGTGCTTACGATTAAGAGTTTAGAAGCTTTTGAAAAGGCAGCGAATGGTCAGGCAACCAAGATTATTATTCCATCTGAAATCCAGGGAATTGCAGGACTTGCAAAATCACTGGTGGAAATTGGAAAAGAAAAATAAAAGAAAACCTTTAAGAGGTATGCCACAGCATACCTCTTGTTTCATCATAACTTGAAGGGGAGATAAAGACATGAATTTAAAGGGACGCAGTTTTTTGACATTAAAAGATTTTACAAAAGAAGAAATTTTATATTTTGTTGATTTGGCAGCAGAATTAAAAGCAAAGAAAAAACAAGGGATTACAGGTGAATCATTGAAGGGCAAGAATATTGCATTGATTTTTGAAAAGCCTTCTACGAGAACTCGCTGTGCATTTACAGTTGGTGCGGCGGATGAGGGAGGATTCCCGGTATATCTTTCTCAGCATGATATTCAGTTGGGACATAAAGAGAGTGTAGAAGATACGGCGCGCGTACTTGGACGTATGTATGACGGCATTGAATTTCGTGGATTTAAGCACGAGCATGTGGAGATTTTGGCGAAGTATAGTGGAGTTCCTGTGTGGAACGGTCTCACAGATGAGTATCATCCAACACAGATTTTGGCTGACTTTTTAACTATGAGAGAACAGTTTGGACATTTGGAAGGTTTGAACTTTGTATATTTGGGAGATGGCAGAAATAATATGGCAAACAGCCTTATGATTGGTTGCGCAAAAGTGGGTGTAAATTTTGCTATTGTAGCGCCGAAGGTATTGTGGCCATCGGAAGAACTTGTAAAGCTTTGTGAAGGTTATGCAAAGGAAGCAGGGTCTACTGTGACGGTGACAGAATCTGCAGATGCTGTGATTGGAGCTGACGTACTCTATACAGACGTATGGTGTTCTATGGGAGAAGAAGATAAGGCAACAGAGAGAATTGCTCTTTTGAAACCATATCAGATTAATCAGGAAATGATGGATAAGACCGGAAAAGAGAACAGCATCTTGATGCATTGTCTGCCGGCAGTAAAGGGAAATGAAGTGACAGAAGATATTTTTGAGAAATATGCGGACGTTATCTTTGATGAAGCAGAAAATCGTTTACATACAATCAAAGCGGTTATGGTAGCTACCCTTGGAGAATAATATGGACAGAGATGTCATTTATTACAAAGAGGTCGATTCGACTAATACGAAGATAAAAGAGTTTGCAAAGACAGGGAAAGAAGGCCTTGTTGTGGTGGCAGACAAGCAGACAGCAGGCAGAGGTCGCCGTGGGAGAACATGGGAATCTACGGGAGATGGCAATCTCTATATGTCGGTATTGTTAAAGCCGAAGCTTGAGATAACGAAAGCAGCTATGCTTACCCTTGTGATGGCGTACAGTGTGGCAAAGGCGCTTCAAAGATGGGAAATCGATGTGCAGATCAAGTGGCCCAATGATTTGATTATGGGTAAAAAGAAGATCTGCGGCATCCTGACCGAGATGGAAGTCATTGATGGCCAGATTGATTTTATTGTAGTGGGTGTTGGGCTGAATTTAGGTCAACAAGTGTTTTCGGAAGAGTTGAAAGAAAAAGCCACTTCTATTTTTACAGAGACAGGAAGGCGCATAGACAGAGAACAAGTGTTGTCAGCAATTATGGATGTTTTTGAAGAAACCTATGGATATTTCTTGGAAAATAAAAGTTTAGAATTTTTAATGCAGGATTATAACGACTTGCTTGTGAACATGAATAGACAGGTTGTTGTACTGGATCCTGCCGGCGAATATGAGGGACTTGCCCAAGGAATTAATGCAAACGGGGAATTGCAGGTTTTAGGAGCAGATGGAACGACCACATCCGTTTTTGCAGGTGAGGTTTCCGTAAGAGGAATTTACGGGTACGTTTAGGAGGACTTATGTACGAAGAAAAAATCGTGTTGTGTGGAGCAAATTCATACGAGAGAAAATATTATTTAAATCCGGATTTCGAAGCATTGCCGGAAAATGTAAAGCAGGAACTACAGATTATGTGTGTGCTTTATACTGAGGACGTGGGAGGAATTCTTACGTTGGTGTTTGAGGAGAACGGAGAACTTTGCTTTGAAGTTACCAACGAGGAGAACGATTTTACCTTTGACGAAATCGGAAGCCACCTTAAGATTAAGGAGTTGCAGAGAACAAAGAGTGAACTGCTAGAGTCTTTGCAGCTTTATTATAAAGTCTTCTTTTTAGGGGAGGAACTATAGATGTTATTGGTAATTGATGTGGGGAATACGAACATTACCATGGGAGTATTCCATGAAAAAGAATTATTAGCGACATTTCGTATGACGGCAAAGCAGCCGCGCACATCGGATGAATATGGGATTCAGCTTTGTGCCCTTTTGGAGCATAGAGACTTTGAAGTGAAAAAAGTGGATGCTGTGATTGTGTCTTCCGTTGTGCCGGACATTATGCACTCTTTGGGAAGTGCCATTATCAAATATTTCCATGTGAAGCCTCTTGTGATGTCTTCTTCGCTTGAAACGGGTCTTCAGATTCACACAGAGCATCCGAAGGAAATCGGACCGGATAGAATTGTGGATGCCGTGGCAGCGTATGAAAAGTATGGCGGACCGGTGATTGTGATTGATTTTGGAACAGCCACCACTTATGATGTGGTCAGTGCAGATGGAGTATTTGAAGGAGGACTTATTTCTCCGGGTATCAGAACTTCAGCCAGGGCACTTTGGGGCGGCGCAGCTATGCTTCCGGAGATTGAAATTAAAAAGCCAAAAGATATCATTGCCAAAGAAACGGTTTCTAGCATGCAGGGCGGTTTGGTGTATGGCTATATCGGACAGACGGAATACATTGTAGGAAAGATGAAAGAGACCGGTTTTGTTGATGCCAAAGTTGTGGCAACAGGAGGACTTGGAAACATCCTTGTATCAGAGACAGACTGCATAGACATATATGACCCGACACTTACGCTAGATGGCCTTCGTATTATCTATGAGAAAAATAAGGACAAGATAGAAAAATGAAAACATTAACGATTGGAAATGTGACTTTGGACAATCCGTACATTTTAGCACCAATGGCAGGAGTAACAGACCTGCCTTTTCGCTTGCTCTGCAGAGAGCAAGGAGCGGGACTTCTTTGTATGGAGATGGTAAGTGCAAAGGCCATTCAGTATAACAATAAAAACACAAAAGCATTACTAGAGATTCATCCCAAAGAGCCACCGGTGTCATTGCAGTTATTTGGGTCAGATCCAGATATCATCAGTGAGATTGCAAAACGCATAGAGGAGTTGCCGTTTTCCATCTTGGACATCAACATGGGATGCCCGGTTCCGAAGATTGTGAGAAACGGGGAAGGTTCTGCTCTTATGAAAGAACCAAAGCTAGTACACGAGATTGTGCGAAAGACTTCGAAAGCAATTAAAAAACCGGTTACCGTGAAAATCAGAAAAGGTTTTGATGATACATGTATGAATGCGGTGGAAATTGCAAAGATTATAGAAGATGCCGGCGGGGCAGCTGTGGCAGTGCACGGCAGAACCAGGGAACAATATTATTCTGGCAAGGCGGATTGGGATATTATCCGGCAGGTAAAAGAAGCAGTATCCATTCCAGTTATCGGAAATGGGGATGTGGTTTCCGGAGAGAGTGCGATTGCCATTCAAAAAGAAACTGGCTGTGACGGTGTGATGATTGGGCGAGGTGCACAGGGAAATCCGTGGATATTTTCAGAACTGCTGGAGTATGAAAAAACAGGAGTTATGCCAAAACGCCCGGATAGGAATGAAATCTGTGATATGATGCTCCGTCACGCAAGGATGCAGCTAGAATACAAAGGAGAATACTTAGGAATTCGCGAGATGCGAAAGCATGTATCTTGGTATACAACGGGGCTTCCTAACTCTGCAAAACTCAGGGGCGAGATCAATGCTGTTGAGACATATGATGAGTTAGAAAAACTCTTAGAAGAAAAAATAAGAATTTCTTGACATTTTATTGTAATTTAAGTATAATATTGAAACTGTGCTAATAGGATATACGAAAGAAAAAAGATAAAATTATGTAAAGAAAAACGGTCAGAAAGGAATTCAAAATATGGCAGAGAAGAAAACAATTCTTACGTATGCAGGTTTGAAAAAGTTGGAGGACGAATTAGAAAACCTGAAAGTAGTAAGACGTAAAGAGGTTTCAAATAAAATTAAAGAAGCCAGAGAACAAGGCGATTTGTCAGAGAATGCAGAGTATGATGCAGCAAAGGACGAGCAAAGAGATATCGAAGCTCGTATTGATGAAATCGAAAAACTTCTTAAGAATGTGGAAGTTGTAGTGGAAGACGAAGTAGACTTGGATAAGATTAACATTGGCTGCAAAGTAGTGCTGTATGATAATGAGTTCGAAGAAGAAGTGGAATACAGAATCGTAGGTTCCACAGAAGCAAATAGCTTGGCAGGAAAGATTTCCAATGAGTCACCACTTGGAGCTGCATTACTTGGAAAAGCAGTTGGCGACATTGTGACAGTAGAGACACAGGTTGGAACAGTAGAGTATAAAGTTTTAGCAATTGAAAGAGTGTAATAAGAGTACAGATAAGGAGAGGGAAACCATGGCAGAAGAACAAAAGAACATACAAGAACCTGATTTGAATCAATTGAGAAAAGTTCGTCGTGAAAAATTGGCTGAATTGCAGACAAGCGGTAAAGACCCGTTTCAAATCACAAAGTACGATCAAGATGCGCATAGCCAATCCATCAAAGATAACTTTGAGGAGTTGGAAGGAAAGAAAGTTTCTATTGCGGGACGTATTATGTCAAAACGTGTTATGGGAAAAGCTTCTTTCTGTCATGTTCAGGATTTGGAAGGAACAATTCAATCATACGTTGCAAGAGATTGTGTTGGAGAAGAAGAATACAAAGAATTCAAACGTATGGATATTGGTGATATCGTAGGTATCAAGGGCGAAGTATTCCGCACAAAGATGGGCGAGATTTCTATCCACGCAGAAGAGATCACTTTGCTTTCGAAGAGCCTTCAGATTTTACCAGAAAAATATCATGGATTAACAAACACAGATTTACGTTATCGTCAAAGATATGTAGACCTTATTATGAATCCAGATGTAAAAGATACATTTATTAAACGATCTAAAATCTTAAGTTCTATCAGAAGATATTTGGATGGACAAGGATTCTTAGAAGTAGAAACACCAATGCTTGTTTCGAATGCAGGTGGTGCAGCAGCAAGACCATTTGAAACACATTTCAATGCATTGGATGAAGATTTCAAACTTCGTATTTCTCTTGAATTATACTTAAAGAGATTGATCGTTGGTGGTTTGGAAAGAGTATATGAAATCGGACGTGTATTCCGTAATGAAGGTCTTGACACAAGACATAATCCGGAATTTACTTTGATGGAATTATATCAGGCTTATACAGATTACCATGGCATGATGGATTTGACAGAGAACATGTATCGTCATGTAGCACAGGAAGTGCTTGGAACGACACAGATTGTCTACAATGGTGTTGAGATGGATCTTGGAAAACCATTTGAAAGAATCACAATGGTAGATGCTGTTAAGAAATATGCAGGTGTGGACTGGAATGAAATTCATACATTGGATGAAGCTCGTGCAGTAGCAAAAGAGCATCACGTGGAATATGAAGAACGTCATAAGAAAGGTGATATCCTCAACTTGTTCTTTGAAGAATTTGTAGAAGAACACTTGATTCAGCCAACATTTGTTATGGATCACCCAATTGAGATTTCTCCACTTACTAAGAAGAAACCAGAGAATCCAGAATATGTAGAACGTTTTGAATTCTTTATGAATGGTTGGGAAATGGCAAATGCTTATTCAGAGCTTAACGACCCGATTGACCAGAGAGAACGTTTCCGTGATCAGGAAGAACAACTTTCTCAAGGTAATGAAGAAGCAAATACAACAGATGAAGACTTTATGAATGCGCTTGAAATCGGTATGGCACCGACAGGTGGTATTGGATTCGGTATCGACAGAATGTGTATGTTACTTACAGACAGCGCAGCGATTAGAGATGTGTTGTTGTTCCCAACGATGAAGACATTGGATAAATAATGAAAAATAATAAACCCTTGAAAGCTGTTGTCTTTCAAGGGTTTTGTTTATCTCAACTTCTGACAATACTGTGTACACAATTTATCCGTACATTCGGAACACCGAAGTGCCACATTCGTAATCTCCCAAAAACGTTCCGGGTACATCATTACACACAGCTCCCAGATAAGCCATGCAAGGATTGCAAGTACCACAAGGGAAGAGGCATAAAAGCCGCCCACAAAGATAAGCGGGGAAAACATCATCAGATGGTCCCAGTTGAAAATTCTGCAGGTGGTGCAGCATCTGTTTTTCATCATCAGCCGAAACGGACACCATATGAGTACACAGATGAGGTCACACACATAAAAGAATACCGATATCATAAACAAAACCATCTTGTTAATAATGCCGTAGCGATAAAGGATTCCGATGGCAGCAATCAATACGCACCATAAAAGAAATACCTTATACGCCGACTTCGTGGTAGAAACCACATAACTTCTGAGATTTTCGTAATTGACCTTTTCACGAATGGGTTTAAAACGATTGGCAAATAATTTCTGTGAACCAAGAGCCACTTTGTTTTTGATAGGTACGATTTGGAGCACCATATCCACCACCCAACAAATCCAAAGAAGGTGGAAGATAGAAAACTTCTGGAAGAAATTGTCTCCTTCCAAGATATCGAATTGTTCTGGCGCTGCAAAGCAAATCCAAATTCCTAATACGAAAATGAAAATACGTCCAATCAGACGCCACATATATCTTTTTCTCGTTACAGACATAAAAGTTCCCCGTCTTTCTAACAACTACATTTGAAAAATAATTCCTATTACAGCGGAAATCCCAATAAATACAATTGGATGTAATCCCTTTGTCTTTTTGACTTTATTTGTAAAAATCCATAAAACAGCGGCCAGTGCAAGGCCAATCCAATTCACGCTTTTTCCGGAATCAAATAAAGTAGATGCGACAACCGTAATTCCTGCCGTGGCAATGAGTCCCATAGAAGCAGGGCGAAGGCCATAAAATGCATCATTTACATATTTGTTGTCTCTAAAATTCTTTAGGAACAAAGCGATGATTAAAATAATAATAATGGAAGGGGCAATCAACCCAAGGGTTGCCACAATGGCACCTAGTACCCCACCTGCCGTTCCATATTCATTGCCGGTTAAAAATCCCACATAGGTAGCCATATTGACGCCAATAGGTCCCGGTGTGGATTCACTGACAGCAATCATATTTGCCAAATCATTGTGTGTAAACCATCCTGTGCTATCTGACATCTGATAGAGAAAAGGTATGGTCGCCATACCGCCTCCGATGGTAAATAGTCCGGTTTTAAAAAATTCATAAAATAAACGAAGGTATAACATCATTTCTGTCTACCTCCCATCGCTTTTAAAATAATTCCCGCAAGCGCTGCCAATAATACAAACACTACAGGACTAACAGGAGTGAAAAAGCTTCCTATCACTACCGCGAGAAAAATAATGAGTGTGAAGATATCCACAATTGCTTTCTCATATAATTTCACAACGGCGTTTAAAATCAAAACACATACACACACTCGAATGCCACCAAAGGCATGTTGCACCATGCTGACATGGGAAAATGCCTCAATCACACCGGCAAGCAGAGATATAATGACAATAGATGGAAAAACGACTCCAAGAGTTGCCAATATTCCGCCGAAGATGCCTTTGTTTTTTTGTCCCACGAAAGTGGCTGTATTTACGGCAATCACACCTGGTGTACATTGCCCGATTGCAAAATAATCCATCAGTTCTTCTTCCGTTGCCCAATGTTTATGATCTACGACTTCCCGCTGGAGAATCGGTAGCATCGCATATCCGCCACCGAAAGTCATCACGCCCACTTTGGCGAAAGTAATAAACAAATCCAAATAAATATTCATAAAGACTCCTTTCTAACTACAGTGCTTAGTATAACATATTTTATATACATTTGGGAACAATAGGTAAAAAATATAAAGTGGAGATTTTGCTATGGTAATTATAAATGGGAAATTATATACGATGGAAGGACAGATCATAGAAAATGGTTTTGTAAGGACAAGGAAAAGTAAGATAGAAGAACTAGGCGCAATGGATACCTACAAAAAGAAAGAAGGGGAACAAGTTCTTGATGTGCAGGGAGCGTGGGTACTCCCGGGGCTGATTGAAGCCCATGCTCACATCGGAATTACCGAAGAAAAATGGGGTGTAATAGGTGACGATTGCAACGAAGAAACCAATCCTGTGACCACAACGCTTCGGGCTATCGATGCAGTGAACGCCATGGACCCGGCATTCCACGATGCCATCCGCGCGGGAATCACTTCGGTTATGACAGGGCCGGGGAGCGCTAATGTAGTGGGAGGTCAGTTTGTGTTTATGAAAACGCAAGGGCGGTGTGTAGACCATATGATTGTCAAACACCCTGCGGCAATGAAGGTTGCCTTTGGGGAAAATCCAAAGACTACCTATGGGAATAAAAATAGTTATCCGTCAACGCGAATGGCTACTGCGGCACTGCTTAGAAAAGTGTTGTATCAGGCAAAACAATATGAGGCAGAAAAAAAGAATGGGACATTAGAAAAAGAGGATTTTGATATGGAGCCGTGGCTTCCGGTATTGAAAAGAGAAATTCCGTTGAAAGCACACGCCCATAGGGCGGATGATATTCTAACCGCTATTCGCATTGCTAAAGAGTTTGAGGTAGACATTACCATTGACCATTGCACAGAAGGACATCTGATTGCAGATGAAATTAAAAGTTCCGGTTTTCCGGTGATTGTAGGGACTGCTCTAACCTCCAGGTCTAAGTTGGAAGTTCAAAATATGGATTTTAAAACAAATAAGGAGCTAAATGAAGCAGGCATTCTATTTGCAATTACAACAGACCATCCCGTGGCGCTGATTCAGTACTTGCCGATCTGTGCAGGCCTTGCAGTAAGAGAAGGGCTTCCAATAGAGGCGGCATTAGAGGCTATTACGATAAATCCAGCAAAGATTTGCAGAGTGGATGATAGAGTGGGAAGCCTAAGAGAAGGAAAAGATGCAGACATTGCTATTTTCGACGGAAATCCAATGGAAACATTTACAAAAACATTGTATACAATTATTAATGGGGAAATTGTTTACGAGGACAGGGGTTTTATGATATAATAAACTGCTTTATTATGCGAAAAAGATAAAAAGGATTGAGAAACCTATGAGAAGGAACATAATAAGAGGACTCTGTTATGTGTTGATAGCAATGATGTTTTTTGCAACACCGGTCTATGCTGAGGATGTGCCAGGTGAAACACCGAGTACTACGCCGAGCACTACACCGAACACAGAAGAAAAACTTCCAGAGATAAAATGTGGAGCAGTTGCTTCATTAAATACAGTGCCGCAGAGTTATAAAAGCATTAAACTCACTTGGAAAAAGATGTCAGATGTAGATGGCTATGAGATAGAGAAAAGCACAACCAGCGGAGAAAAATTCAAAGTACTTGCAGATATCACGAAAAAGAGTACAGGGAGCTATTCTGATAAGAAAGTAACGATGGGTGCTACCTATTATTACAGAATGCGTGCATATAAAAAAGTAGATGGCAAGAAAATATATGGACCATATACTAAGCAGGTGAAGCAGCGTGCACAGGTGGCAACTGCGGTGATAACGAGTGCAAAGAGAGCTTCCTACAAGTCCATCAAGATAACTTGGGAAAAAGTAAGTGGTGCTAGTGGATACGCAGTATATAAAAGTAGTAAAAAGAGCGGAACATATGAGAAGGTTGAAACAATAAAATCCGGAAAAACGCTTACATATACAGACGAAGACTGTTCCTGCGGGAAAACATATTACTATAAAGTGCGGGCATATCGGACCTATAAAAAGAAAAATTATTATGGAAGTATGTCTGAAATCGTGTCTGGTAAGGCTACTCCGAACAAAGTGAAATATGATGGAAAAAATTTTTCTCAAAGAACCACGGTGACGTTGAAGTGGAAGAAGGCGTCAGGGGCAGACGGATATCGCATTTATTATAGTACAAAATCGAAGTCAGGATATAAATTAGCGAAAACAATTACGAAAAACAAAACGTTAAGTTGGACAAAGAAAAAATTAGATCCAGACAAGACCTATTATTTTAAAATTAGAGCTTACAAAACGGTTAAGAAAGAAAAGGTGGTATATGGGGCGTATTCTTCTGTATACAAAAAAGAACCGGTTTCAGCCACATGGAAAGAATTAAAAAAATATATGTCTGTACCTTATGTGTACGGAGGCACCACTCCAAGAGGCTGGGATTGTAGTGGCTTCACGCAGTGGGTTATGGCAAATATGTATGGGATATCTATTAGTCGAACTTCGGGTGAACAGGCCAGAGAAGGAAAGGCTGTCAATGTAAATGATATGTCTAAATGGCAGTTTGGGGATCTGGTGTTTTTCTCTTCCGGTGGAAGAATCAACCATGTAGGCATCTATATTGGTGATGGGCAGATGATGCATGCTTTAAACTCGAGACGTGATATGATGATTCAGGATGTGTCATATTATGAAAAATGGGATAAGAAAAACAAACTTGCAAAAGTAAGAAGATATTTAAAATAGGAAAGGAGAAAATAACAATATGATGAAAAGATTTAGAGTTCTATTAACGACACTATTGATTTTGTTGTGTACTTTTGGGCTATATGCGTTGGCAGAAGGGCACAACGAGGCGATGGTAGTTGAGATTGCACAGCCGAAAGAATATTATGTGTATACCGGAGCAGAGATTAAGCCGGAAGTAGTGGTTACATATTTGGAGGATGTGGCAGGTGTTGCGACACCAAAAACACTCACCGCAGGAGTGGATTATGATGTGGCATATGAAGATAACATCCATGCGGGAACGGCTGAAATTATTGTTACTGGAAAAAACGAGTATGCAGGAGAACAGAGGGTTTCTTTTAAAATCATATTGGCGGCACCGGCAAAAGTGACGTCTTCTCCTACTTATAATTCCATCAAGCTATCATGGGATAAAGTAAATGGTGCTGAAGGATATGTAATCTATAGAAGCACATCAAAGTCAACTGGTTTTGCGTGTGTGAAAACGGTTGAATCCACAAGCACAACCACTTATACAGACAGCGGACTTAACTGTGGCACAACATATTACTATAAGGTGGCGGCATTTAGTGGCGATGACAAGGCGATTGGTCTTTATTCTGCTGCACAGAAACAAAAAGTACAGCCAGGACAAACCACCATTACCAAGGTTTCGCGAGAGACTTATAAGACATTAAAAGTTACTTGGAAAAAAGTGAGTGGTGCCACCAGCTATGCAGTGTATAGAAGCACCAGCAGGAATGGAACTTATAAGAAAGTAGGAACTGCAAAGAACGGCAAACTTTCTTTTGTAGACAAAACATGTAGCTGTGGAAAGAAATACTACTATAAGGTAAAAGCATATCGTAGCAAAACCGATGGAATTATGTCTGAGCCAAAGTCAGGATGTACGAGACCGGCGAAGGTGTCTATAAGTGGAAACACAACTTATAATTCCACAAAGATTACATTGAAGTGGAAAAAGGCTTCTGGAGCACAAGGGTATGAAGTGTGGCGTTCTACTAGTAAGAATGGCACCTATAAAAAGGTAAAAACCATTACTTCGGGTAAAACTGTCAGCTGGACAAACAAGGGATTAAAAAAGAAAACGGTTTACTACTACAAAGTGCGTTCGTACAACCAGAAAATAGATAAGACAACATTATATGGTCCGTTTTCGTCTGTTTACAAGAAGACAAAGGCAGGATGGCGTTATGTAGACGGATACAAACTGTACTACAATTCCAAAGGAAAGCTTGTAAAAGATGTAAGCAGTATTATCGGTGAGCAGGATAATTATGTTATCAAGGTAAATAAAAAGAAAAATACAGTTACTGTATATGCAAAGGACGGAAAGAAAGGATACATTATTCCGGTAAAAGCGTTTGTGTGCTCAACAGGATATGCAACCCCATTGGGAACTTTCCGCACGCCGCAAAAACTTAGATGGCATGAACTTATGGGTCCTTGCTGGGGACAGTGGTGTACGAGAATTACAGGCAGTATCTTATTCCATTCCGTTTGGTATCATAGGGAAAATAATAACAACACATTGAGTGTAAGTTCCTATAATAGACTTGGAACAACAGCATCGCATGGCTGCGTTCGTTTGACAGCAGGGGATGCAAAATGGATATATGACAACTGCGATTTAAAGACAAAGGTTATTGTTTATAATAGTTCCGATCCGGGACCACTTGGAAAACCAAAGGCTCACAAATTAAAATCAAGTCATACATGGGATCCAACAGACCCGAATATGAAAGCAAAATGTAAGAAAAAAGGTTGTCACTAAGGCAACGGAGGGCACAAGATGAAAGAAAAAGTAGCATTAAGAGACGAAAAAGTAATTGCACAGCTTGCAAAAGAAGTACAGACTTTTGAACCGAATATGTTTGATTTGGATTTAAAGAACTGGAAGAACCGTGAGTTTGTAAGTAAAGTGATGGACAAATATCATAAAAAATTCGACTGGACAGACGATGCTGTCTGCGAAGAGATGTTTGACATTGCATGTGTGGTAGAAAATAAGAGAATCATACTTTATTTGATCAAACAAAAACGTGCAGTAAACAAGTGGGCAAAATTGGCAGATGCATCGGATGAATTATTTGCACTTGTTTCAAAGATAAACCCGACAGAGTTGGATAATGATATTGTGGTCGATTTTCTTGTTGCGGCAGCATTGTCTGATAAAGCACCTGAAAGATTGAACAAATTAAGACAAAGAGGATTTGGGTTGACAACAAAAACTGCGAAGGACGAAACTGCAGAGCAGATATTAGAAGCGAAAGTTCAAGCAGGGAAATATGAAAAAAACCGTAGCGGAAGTTTAAAGAAACAGCAAGAAAAAGATGCATTACAATATTTCAAGAAGCTGGTAAGTGGTCAGATACCGGAACAAAAGAAACCTGTTCCGTGGAAACTTATCATTTCGATTGCAATCGTAGTAGTAATCTTAGGTGCTGTAGCGGCTGGATTTCTTTTGAATCCGCCTGCTAAAGAAACGCCAGTAGAGAATATCTCTAATGCGGAGCAGCCGGCAGATTACAATACAGATAAGTCCCTTGTAGTAGCAGACGGAGACACTGTAAATATCGACTATGTTGGTTCTATCGATGGCGTAGAGTTTGAAGGTGGAAATACAAAGGGAGCAGGAGCACAGCTCACCATTGGTTCTGGCACATACATCGATGATTTTGAAGAACAGCTAATTGGTCACAATGTCGGAGATGAAGTAGATGTGAATGTAACGTTCCCGGAAAATTACGGAAACGAAGAGTTGAATGGGAAAGAAGCATTGTTTAAAGTTGTGATTAATGGTATTTATGAATAAGACATTTGCAAAAATTAAAGCGGCGATTTTTTCGCCGCTTTGTTTTATCCTATTCAGTTTTATTCTTCTTCAAATACATCTTTTCCTAAGCTGCACCATGGGCAAAGCCAATCTTCCGGTACATCTTCCCAAGCCGTTCCTGGCTCAATTCCGTTTTCAGGATCTCCTACTACTGGGTCATACTCATATCCACATGGGCAAATATATTTTTTCATAATAATATTCCTCTCTTCTCTTTTAATTAATAATAGTAACGATTACTATAATTGAATTATATACGAAAAATATTTATATGTCAACAATTTTATAAAAATATAT
>JAZRCJ010000010.1:0-35362 GCA_045659705.1 Faecalimonas sp. | reverse complement strand
AGATGGAGTAGAACAGGAAAGTGCACCACATCCAAAACAGGTACTTTATGTGGATTTGGGAATTGCTGTTGATAAATATGATATTTTAAGAAGACAAGAATAATAAAAACTGCGGGTTAATGAAAATGAGCCCGCAGTTTTTCTATTGCGCTTTTTTCAATTCTAGAAACATAAGATCTGGATATACCTAAGTGTTTTGCTACTTCTTTTTGAGTGTATTCTTCCTTTTCATAAAGACCATATCGCATTTTTAGTACCAATCGCTCTCTTGGAGATAGTTCGGATTCTACCAACTGATACAATCGTTTGATATCCTCTTTTAAGGCAAGGCGGGCGTGGGCATCTTCTTCGGGTGTCTCGATGATGTCAAAAAGTTGGATTTCGTTTCCTTCACGGTCCGTTCCTATGGGTTCATACAAGGACACTTCTCGGGACAGTTTGCGCTTATTTCTAAGAACCATTAATATCTCGTTTTCGATACATTTTGCTGCATAGGTTCCTAGGCGGCTGTTCTTGCCAGGATTAAAAGTTGTGATGGCTTTAATCAGTCCGATTGTGCCGATGGATAGCAAATCTTCGGTGCTTTCCCCTAAGTTCTGATATTTTTTTACAACGTGTGCCACAAGTCGCAGATTTCGCTCGATTAATACGTGTTTTGCCTCTAAGTTACCTTCGAGATATTTTTGCAGGTAACGTTGTTCTTCCTGGGAAGTAAGGGGCGGCGGAAAGGATTTCAAGGAACACACCTCTTAGCATAGTTAATATAGTGTATGTGAGGACAAAAATCTTTGTGCTTTTCCATTTCTAAATATTGACATTTAGGTGGGAATATGAAAAAATAACTACACTATCTTTTGAGGGAATCTAAAATTCCATTTTTAATTCAGGCGATTCAGCCACTTTTTTCAATGAGAAGGCAATTTGAAGAAAGGAGTGTATCAGGATTGGTTAGTACAGTTTTATCTGCTACCCTTACAGGTCTATCTGTAGAGTTCGTAGGCGTGGAGGCAGATATCAGTAATGGACTTCCGGTGTTTCATATGGTGGGGTATCTGGCATCGGAGGTAAAGGAAGCAGCAGAGCGGGTTAGGAGTGCCATTCGCAATTCGGACCTGTTGTTTCCGGCAAAAAAGATTGTTGTCAATTTGTTTCCAGCAGATGTGAAAAAGAGGGGGACCCTATTTGATCTTCCCATCGCTGTTGCGGTGCTATCCGCTATGGAAGTAGTGAGGGAGGATAAGATTAATAATACCTTGTTTGTAGGGGAATTGGGGCTTGATGGAAGTGTAAAAAGAGTATCAGGAATTTTGCCCCTTGTGATTGCTGCAAAGGAAAGAGGTGTTAGGACTTGTGTGATTCCGGAGGAAAATGTAAAAGAAGGACGATTGGTGGAAGGGATTCAGATAGTAGGGATCTCTCATTTGACGCAAGTCTGTGAAGACTGGGAAGAAAGAATAAGGAGGCTGCATAAAAATTCAGAGGGAGGCGTGAAAGAAAAGCAGAAGGAACTTAGAGATTACAGTGAAATTCGAGGGCAACGTGTACTAAAACGGGCTGCAGAGGTAGCTGTTGCAGGAAATCACAATCTGTTGATGATTGGTCCGCCGGGGGTGGGAAAGACCATGGTTGCAAAAAGAATACCAACCATTTTGCCGCCACTTACCGAAAAAGAAGAATTGGAGCTTACCATGCTTTATAGCATTGCGGGAGAGTTGGATGAAGCAAATCCCCTTGTCACCGAAAGGCCATTTCGGGAGGTGCATCATTCTATTACAAGAGCGGCGCTATTGGGCGGAGGAATAACACCCCATCCAGGCGAGATTAGTCTGGCCGACTGCGGTGTATTATTCTTGGATGAGCTTGCGGAGTTTCCTCGTGGCAGTTTGGAACTATTAAGGCAACCGATTGAAACGAAGATGATAAAGATAACAAGGAATCGAAAGGAATGCGTATTCCCGGCACGTTTTTTGCTGGTGGCATCTATGAATCCATGTCCTTGTGGGAATTATCCGGATTTAAATCGGTGCAATTGTACAACGGCTCAGATAAGGGCCTATCGCGGAAAAGTCAGTCAACCGTTTTTGGAACGCATAGATATCTGTGCAGAAGCAGAAAGAGTACCTTTTGAGGCGCTACAAGAAGTAGAAAGAGAAGAACACTCTGCAGATATCAGGCGGCGTGTGATTGCAGCTAGAGACATACAGATGCAGCGCTATCAAAAACTTGGCATTTACACCAATGGACAGCTTACGCCAAAACAGATAAAGGAGTATTGCGGCTTGGGTAAAGGCGAAGAGGAGATGATGAAATATGCGTTTGAAAAACTAAGTCTATCTGCAAGGACGTACCATAAAGTGTTGGGCGTGGCACGAACAGTAGCAGATTTAGACGGTGCAGAAAAAATTGAGCAGAAACATCTGGCAGAAGCCATCGGCTATCGGATGCCTGAACGTACATATTGGGGGTTAGAAGAGTATGGAATGTAGAACGATTACTATAGAAGAAAAAGAGTATCCCAAACGATTAAAGAATATAAAATATCCTCCCAAAACCTTGTATGTAGCAGGAAAATTGCCGAGACAGGAGAGGCTCTCTGTTGCCATTGTGGGAGCGAGGCAGTGTAGTGTTTACGGGAGAAATATGGCAAGAGAAATGGGAGAAGCCTTAGCAAAGGAAGGAGTTCAGATTATCAGCGGAATGGCACTGGGAATTGATGGTGAAGCACAAAAAGGTGCCCTTGACGTGGGAGGCGAGACTTATGCCGTGTTGGGAAGTGGAGTAGACATCTGTTATCCGAGGGAACATTTTGG
The DNA here is from genome assembly GCA_045659705.1 of Faecalimonas sp. Lineage (GTDB taxonomy): Bacteria > Bacillota > Clostridia > Lachnospirales > Lachnospiraceae > Faecalimonas. Next base: position 32,552 of record JAZRCJ010000010.1, on the reverse strand, counting down.
GTTGTATGAAAAGCTTCAGGAACAAGGAGGGATTTTGTCAGAGCAGCCACTGGGAACAAAACCCCTTCCGCAATACTTTCCTGCCAGAAATCGGATTATCAGCGGATTGGCTGACGTGATACTTGTAATAGAAGCAAAAGAAAAAAGCGGATCCCTCATTACAGCGGATATGGCACTGGAGCAGGGGAAAGATGTATATGCCCTTCCGGGGCCTGTAAACAGCAATTTGAGTCGCGGGTGTAACAAGCTCATAAAACAGGGTGCAGGCATTGTGATATCCGTGGAAGATTTTATGGAAGAACTGCAGATTTCGCATTGGGAAAAATTAGAAAATGAAAAACAAAATAAAATTTTACTTGAAAGGGAGGAAATTTTAGTGTACACTTGTCTCGATTTGTATCCCAAAAGTCTGGAAACACTTGCAAGGGAAACGGCCCTTTCGATTTCAGAGCTTATGCACATCATATTTTGTCTAGAATTAAAGGGATATGTTCAGGAAATTTCGAAAAACTACTATGTGAAAATAAAATAGAACACGATTAGGGAGGTACAAAGATGGCACGCTATCTTGTAATCGTAGAATCACCGGCCAAGGTGAAGACAATCAAAAAATTCTTGGGAAGCAGTTATGTAGTTACGGCTTCTAATGGTCACGTGCGCGATTTGCCGAAAAGTCAGATGGGAATCGATGTAGAGCATGATTATGAGCCGAGATATATTACCATACGTGGAAAAGGGGATATTCTTGCAAACTTACGTAAAGAAGTAAAGAAAGCAGACAAGATTTATCTTGCAACTGACCCGGACCGCGAGGGAGAAGCTATTGCATGGCATTTGCTGATGGCTTTGAAATTGGAAGATAAAAAAGTATATCGTATCAGTTTTAATGAGATTACCAAAAACGCAGTAAAAGCATCAATTAAGGATGCGCGCGAGATTGATATGAACCTAGTGGATGCCCAGCAGGCTAGACGTGCGCTCGACAGAGTGGTGGGGTATCGTATCAGTCCGCTTTTGTGGGCGAAGGTAAAAAGAGGATTAAGTGCAGGACGTGTACAATCAGTAGCACTTCGCATCATTGCGGACAGAGAAGCGGAGATTGAAGCGTTTATCTCAGAAGAATACTGGTCATTAGATGTAAACCTCAAGGTTGATGGCGAGAAGAAACCTTTGACCGCCAAGTTTTACGGTTCTGAGAAGAAAAAGATGACGATTTCATCTAAGAAACAATTAGATAAAATCGTAAGTGCCATAGAACAGGAATCGTTTTATGTTGAAGATGTAAAAAAAGGCGAGCGTAGCCAAAAGGCACCATTGCCGTTTACCACAAGTACGTTGCAACAGGAGGCATCGAAAGTCCTTAATTTTGCAACACAAAAGACAATGCGCTTAGCACAACAGCTATACGAAGATGGTATTATTACCTATTTGCGTACAGACTCGGTTCGTATATCAGAAGAGGCAGATGCAAAGGCAAGAGAATATATTTCTGAAGTGTATGGTCAGGAATATGTGGCAAAGGCACCAAAAAGTCAAAAGACAGACAAAAAAGTACAAGATGCTCACGAAGCCATTCGTCCAACGGATATCACGAAGACACCGACAGTTATGAAAGACAGCTTGCCAAGAGAATTGTTTCGCCTTTATCAGTTGATATGGAAACGATTTGCAGCCAGCAGAATGAATCCGGCAAAATACGAGACCACATCTGTTCGTATTGGTGCGGGAGAATATCGTTTTTCTGTGGCAACTTCAAAGATTGTATTTGAAGGTTTCCGCGCTGTGTATGTGGAATCGGGTGAGACAAAAGAAGAACAGCAATCATCTGTGTACCGCATTGATAAAGATTCGAAACTTATAAAAGAAGATATTTGTACAGAACAGCATTTTACACAGCCACCGGCACATTATACGGAGGCGACTCTGGTAAAAGCTTTAGAGGAACTTGGAATCGGGCGACCAAGTACGTATGCCCCGACCATCTCTACTATTATTGCCAGACGTTATGTGGCAAAGGAAAACAAAAACCTATATTTAACAGAAATAGGTGAAGTGGTGAATCAGATTATGGTTCATTCGTTCCCAAGTATTGTGGATGTAAACTTTACAGCCAATATGGAAGGCCTTTTGGATATGATTGCAGAAGGAAAGGTGGAATGGAAATCTGTCATTAGCAATTTCTACCCGGATTTAGACGAAGCAGTGAAGATTGCAGAAGCAGAACAGGAGCGTGTGAAGATAGAAGATGAAGTGACAGACGTGGTCTGCGAAGAATGTGGTCGCAATATGGTCATTAAGTATGGACCACATGGACGCTTCTTGGCGTGCCCGGGCTTTCCGGAATGTCGTAATACAAAGCCGTATTTAGAAAAAGTGGGTGTAGCCTGTCCGATGTGCGGAAAAGATGTAGTTTTGCGCAAGACAAAGAAGGGCAGAAAATATTATGGTTGCGAAGACAACCCGACTTGCGAATTTATGTCATGGCAAAAACCGTCAGAAAGACGTTGCCCGGAATGTGGTAGCTTTATGATGGAAAAGGGAAGTAAGCTTCTTTGTGCAAATGAGGAATGTGGTCACAAAATTAATGTGAAATAATTGAAAAGTCTGAAATTTTGTGATATTATATCTATATGCGCACAGTTTTTCGGAGTTTTTTGAATATTTACATTGGGAGGCAAAGGAATGAGTGTACAGTTATTGGATAAAACTAGAAAAATCAACAAGTTGTTGCATAACAACAATTCTAGTAAAGTAGTATTTAATGACATCTGTAATGTGCTTACAGATATTTTAGAGTCGAATGTACTTGTCATCAGCAAAAAAGGAAAAGTCTTAGGGCTTGGTGGTTGCAAAGGGGTAGACTGGATTGCAGAACTTCTTGAAAATCATGTAGGAAGTCTGATAGACAGTTTGCTGAATGAACGTTTACTTGGTATTTTATCTACAAAAGAGAATGTAAACCTTCAGACGTTAGGTTTTTCAAAAGAAGTGGCAAAGAACTATCAGGCAATTGTAACTCCGATTGAGATTGCAGGAGAACGCCTTGGTACTTTGTTTATTTATAAGACAGATGATTGGTATGAGATTGATGATATTATCTTAAGCGAATATGCAACTACGGTGGTTGGACTTGAAATGCTTCGCTCTGTAAATGAAGAAAATGCAGAAGAGATAAGAAAAGAACAGATTGTACAGTCGGCTATAAGCACACTTTCTTATTCGGAAGTGGAAGCAATCTTACATGTATTTGATGAATTGGATGGAAAAGAAGGCATTCTTGTTGCTAGTAAGATTGCAGATAGAGTGGGAATTACAAGATCTGTGATTGTAAATGCACTTCGTAAATTTGAAAGTGCCGGCGTGATTGAATGACGTTCTTCCGGTATGAAAGGAACTTAGATTAAAGTAGTGAATGATTTCGTATTTGAAGAAGTGGAACGTCTTAGAAAGCAAAAGATTAGATAAAAGATGCAAGAAGAAGGAACCGACAAGGTCTGTTCCTTCTTTCTGTTTTAGAGGAGAATAAGATGCAAGAAAAAAAGCAAGCTACTCTTGTGATGAAAAAAAGGCTGCAAGCAGGCAAAAAATTGGATAAGAACACATATATATGCAGTGTACATTCATATAGCGAAAAGACAGAGAGCCTGTGTTTGCTATTAGAAGCGGGTGAACTTACGGATTTGTCTTTGGATGCCATATACGAATGCAATATATCAGAAAGACAATATACGATACGGGCTATGGGGCGGATAAGAGAAAGATATCGCAATGAATGCGGAAAAATTTTAGAACTTAGAATTGAAAATGGATTTTATAAAAATCGTATAAAGTCTGTTGACAAAAGATAGGCAGAGTGCTATTTTATTACTAGACTGATTTAGCACTCGAGAAAGAGGAGTGCTAATAATATAAAGGAGGTTATACTTATGACATTAGTACCATTAGGAGACAGAGTAGTATTAAAACAGATGGAAGCAGAGGAGACTACAAAATCAGGCATCGTTTTACCGGGCCAGACAAAAGAAAAGCCACAGCAGGCAGAAGTAGTTGCTGTAGGACCGGGCGGAATGGTTGACGGAAAAGAAGTAACTATGCTTGTATCTGTAGGAGATAAAGTAATTTACTCAAAATATGCAGGAACAGAAGTAGAATTAGAAGGCGAAGAATATCTGGTTGTTAAGCAGAATGATATTTTAGCTGTTATTAAATAGGAGATAGGAGGCTTTTAGTTATGGCAAAAGAGATTAAATACGGCGCAGAAGCCAGAAGCGCATTGGAAGCAGGTGTAAACCAGCTTGCGAATACAGTAAGAGTAACACTTGGACCAAAAGGGAGAAATGTAGTACTTGATAAATCGTTCGGTGCACCGCTTATCACAAATGATGGTGTAACTATCGCAAAAGAAATCGAATTAGAAGATGCATTCGAAAATATGGGTGCACAGCTTATCAGAGAAGTAGCTGCTAAGACAAATGACGTTGCAGGTGATGGAACTACAACAGCAACTGTACTTGCTCAGGCTATGGTACAGGAAGGTATGAAAAACCTTGCAGCAGGTGCAAACCCAATCGTACTTCGTAAAGGTATGAAAAAAGCGACAGAAGCAGCTGTGGAAGCAATTGCGGCTATGAGCAGCAAAGTAGAAAGCAGAGATAAGATTGCAAATGTTGCAGCGATTTCAGCAGGTGATGCAGAAGTTGGTGAAATGGTAGCAGAAGCGATGGAAAAAGTTTCTCGTGATGGAGTTATCACTATCGAAGAATCTAAGACTATGAAGACAGAGTTGGATTTAGTAGAAGGTATGCAGTTTGACCGTGGCTATATCTCAGCTTATATGGCAACAGATATGGAAAAGATGGAAGCAAACTTAGACGATCCATATATTTTGATTACTGACAAAAAGATTTCTAACATTCAGGAATTACTTCCTGTATTGGAACAAATCGTACAGTCTGGCGCAAGACTTCTTATCGTAGCAGAAGATATCGAAGGTGAAGCACTTACTACTTTAATCGTAAACAAACTTCGTGGAACATTTAATGTAGTTGCAGTGAAAGCACCAGGATATGGCGATAGAAGAAAAGCGATGCTTGAAGACCTTGCAATCTTAACAGGCGGACAGGTGATTTCAGAAGAACTTGGTCTTGACTTAAAAGAAGCAACACTTGCACAGCTCGGTCGTGCAAAATCTGTAAAAGTACAGAAAGAAAACACAGTGATCGTAGATGGTATGGGTGACAAAAACGCTATCGCAGCAAGAGTTGCACAGATTAAATCTCAGATTGAAGAAACAACTTCTGAATTTGATAAAGAAAAATTACAAGAACGTCTTGCAAAATTAGCAGGTGGTGTTGCAGTTATCCGTGTTGGTGCTGCTACAGAAACAGAGATGAAAGAAGCAAAACTTCGTATGGAAGATGCGCTTTCCGCAGCAAGAGCAGCTGTAGAAGAAGGTATCGTAGCAGGTGGTGGTTCTGCATACATCCATGCTTCTAAACAAGTTGCGAAACTTGCAGACACTTTGGAAGGTGACGAAAAGACAGGCGTAAGCATTATTTTGAAAGCATTGGAAGCACCATTGTTCCACATTTCAGCAAATGCCGGATTGGAAGGCGCTGTTATCATTAACAAAGTAAGAGAAAGTGAACCAGGAATCGGTTTTGACGCTTACAAAGAAGAATATGTAAATATGGTTGATGCAGGAATCTTAGACCCTGCAAAGGTTACAAGAAGTGCGCTTCAAAATGCAACTAGTGTAGCTTCTACCTTGCTTACAACAGAATCAGTTGTTGCAAATATTAAAGAAGAGACACCAGCTATGCCAGCAGGCGGCGGAATGGGTATGATGTAAGAATTTCGGGAATCTCGTTTTTTGAACGAGGTTCCCTATTTTTATTGTTTTTTTATAAAGAAGAAGGTTGTGGAACAAAGGGGAATTGTGCTACAATATATAGAAATATAAAAAGGAGCGGACATGCTATGAATGACTTTTATACAGAACATTTGATTAAACAGAAACCTACCGCAAAGACCATGGCCATTAAGGCGGCATTAATTGCGTTGTGTGTGATTTCGGCACTTGCTATGTTTGTAATACCGTTTGGATATTTTATTACGGTAATCGTGATATTTGTTGTAGTTACGATTTTCAAACGTTTTGATTTAGAGTTTGAATATCTATACATCAACGGTGATTTAGATATTGACAAGATCATGGGGAAAGAAAAAAGAAAACGTGTCTTTTCTACCAATGTAAAAGAAATTGAGATTATGGCACCGATTTCTTATGCAGAGTTAAAACCATACGAGAGATTGAAAAAATTGGATTTCAGTTCAGGGATGGACAATCAGAAGGTGTTTGGCTTGGTTGCAAATTATAAGGGTGAGAATGTACTTGTATTATTTGAGCCAAACGAGACGATTATAAAAGGTATGAAATATTTGGCACCTAGAAAAGTTTTGATTTAGTCTTGACAGAAGGCGTATATTTTTGTAAGATAACAAGAATTAAACAAAAAGGAGAAGATGGAGAATCATGGGTAGAATTATTGGTGAAGGCATTACATTTGACGACGTATTATTGGTACCGGCTTATTCAGAGGTAATTCCAAATGCAGTAGACTTATCAACATATTTAACAAAGAAAATCAAACTTAACATTCCAATGATGAGTGCGGGTATGGATACGGTAACAGAACACCGTATGGCAATTGCTATGGCTCGTCAGGGTGGAATTGGTATTATTCATAAAAATATGTCAATTGAAGCACAGGCTGAAGAAGTTGACAAAGTAAAACGTTCAGAGAATGGTGTTATTACAGATCCATTTTCATTATCACCGGAACACACACTTGAGGATGCCAATGAATTGATGGCGAAGTTCCGTATTTCAGGTGTGCCGATAACAGAAGGTAAAAAATTAGTTGGTATTATTACAAACCGTGATTTGAAATTTGAAGAAGATTTTACAAAGAAGATTAAAGAATCCATGACTTCTGAAGGGTTAATCACTGCACAGGAAGGTGTTACTCTTGAGGAAGCAAAACAGATTCTTGCAGCTTCAAGAAAAGAGAAATTACCGATTGTTGATAAAGACTTTAACTTAAAAGGTCTTATCACAATTAAAGATATTGAAAAACAGATTAAATATCCGATGTCAGCAAAAGACTCACAGGGAAGACTTCTTTGTGGTGCAGCTGTTGGTATCACAGCAAACGTGCTTGATCGTGTAGATGCACTCGTAAAAGCAAAAGTTGACGTTGTTGTTATGGACTCTGCACATGGTCATTCTGCAAACGTTATCAAGACTGTAAAGATGGTAAAAGAAAAATATCCGGAATTGCAGGTTATCGCAGGTAACGTGGCAACAGGAGATGCTACAAGAGCGTTAATCGAAGCAGGTGTAGATGCCGTTAAAGTTGGTATCGGACCTGGTTCTATCTGTACAACCCGTGTAGTTGCAGGTATTGGTGTACCGCAGATTACAGCTGTTATGGATTGCTACGCAGTAGCAAAAGAGTATGGTATTCCGATTATCGCAGATGGTGGTATCAAATATTCAGGAGATATGACAAAGGCTGTTGCAGCAGGTGCTAACGTATGTATGATGGGTAGCATTTTTGCAGGTTGTGACGAAAGCCCTGGAACATTTGAATTATATCAGGGAAGAAAGTACAAAGTATACCGTGGTATGGGTTCTATCGCAGCTATGGAAAACGGAAGTAAAGACCGGTACTTCCAGAGCAATGCAAAGGAACTTGTTCCAGAAGGTGTAGAAGGACGAGTTGCATACAAAGGAACCGTAGAAGATACCGTATTCCAGTTGATGGGTGGTCTTCGTTCTGGTATGGGTTACTGTGGAACACCGACAATTGAAGAGTTAAAGGAAAGAGGACAGTTTGTCAAGATTTCTGCAGCTTCATTGAAAGAAAGTCATCCACATGACATCCACATTACAAAAGAAGCACCGAACTATAGTGTAGACGAATAAAAAAAATTAAGAAACTCTTCAGACATTATGTTACAAAATGTGATATAATCATCGTAATATGTGTCTGAGGAGTTTTTTTGTATGGATATTAGAACGAGAAGAAAGAGAAGCCGCAGGCGTACGCAGATTGGTACGCGAATGGGCATCATCGGTTTAGTCTTGTTGCTTCTTATTCTTGGCGGAATGAAATATTTGAAGATAGGATTATTTGAAAGTAAATATGTGGAACGTACAGGAGCTTCTGTTGAGGCGGGAAAGCCAGAGATAGATGTAAAGCTCTTGACTGTGAATTCGTATTCAAGGCCGGGGTATAAGACAGAAAAGATTGAAAATATTGTGATACACTATACGGCAAATCCGGGTTCTACAGCTATGCAGAATAGGGACTATTTTGAGGGATTGAAAGATAGTCACAAGACACGGGCGAGCAGTCATTTTGTGGTAGGACTTGACGGAGAGATTGTGCAATGCGTGCCAACTTGGGAAGTGGCGTATGCATCCAACACACGCAATTATGACACGGTTTCCATAGAAACTTGCCATAAGAAGGCGGATGGGACTTACACAAAAGCAACCTATCGGTCTCTTGTGGAACTTACCGCGTGGCTTTGTCTAAAATTTGACTTGACAGAAGAAGATGTGATTCGTCATTATGATATTACAAAGAAAATTTGTCCAAAGTATTTTGTGGATGATGAAGAGGCATGGAAGGCCTTTAAGAAGGATGTTGGTAAGCATTTGAGTTCCATAAAGGAGTAAGATAGAATATGCAGAAAAATATAATGCTGATAGGATTCATGGGGACAGGGAAAAGTACCGTTGCATCTTACCTTTGTGAAAAATATGGTATGGATCTTGTGGAAATGGACGAGCTCATTGCAAAACAGGAGGGGATGAGTATCCCTGACATTTTTGCAAAACGTGGGGAGGAATACTTCCGTGATTTGGAAACAAAGCTTATTGTCCGACTACAAGGAGAGACGAATAAAGTGGTATCCTGCGGAGGTGGCGTGGTTCTTCGAGAGCGCAATGTAGAGGAAATGAAAAAGAATAGTTCTATTGTTCTTTTGACGGCAGAACCGATAACCATTTTGGAGCGAGTGAAGGATGACGATAACAGACCACTCCTTCGTGGCAATAAAAATGTGGAATTTATTTCCGAGATGATGGATAAGCGCCGCGAAAAATATGAGGCGGCAGCAGATGTGATTATTTCCACAGATGGAAAAGATGTGGAGACCATTTGCAGTGAGATTATGGAGAGAGTACAGGGAGAGTAGATAGATGTTTGAAATGTTTTTTCCGGACGAGTATGTAGCGTCCACATATGTGATACCGTTTGAAAGGTTATATGAAGAAGGTTATAGAGGAATCATCTTCGATATTGATAACACATTGGTTATGCACGGGGCACCGGCGGATGAGAGAGCGAAGAAGTTATTTGCCAGATTAAAGGATATTGGATTTGATTGTTGTCTTTTGTCGAATAATCAGGAACCGCGTGTGAAGATGTTTAACAAAGACGTAAATGTGCATTATATCTACGATGCCCATAAGCCGTCGGTTGCTAATTATGAGAAGGCTATGGAACTGATGCACACAGATAAGAAAAATACAATTTTTATCGGAGATCAGCTTTTTACAGATGTGTGGGGTGCAAAGAGAACCGGCATCAGAAACATATTGGTAAAACCGATACATCCAAAGGAAGAGATACAGATTGTGTTTAAGAGAAGATTAGAAAAGATTGTATTGTTCTTTTATAAGAGAAGGAAAAAATAAAGAAGAAGTTGAAAAATAAAAATAATAGTGATAAAATTTGAGCACGTAATCATCTGGATTACGTGCTCTATTTCATATTTGTCGCATGTCATATAACAAAAACCCACAATTGAAAATTAAATGATAAGGAGGAGATTTTTTGGATAAAAACGTCAATGTTATTACTGAATATGATGGGAAAAAGGTTGTAATTATCAGTGATGTTCGATTTAAAGGGAAAACGAAAGAAGAATGGGAAGAAGTAGAAAAGTATTTGAAAGAATATATTGGTGCTTGTTATGAGATAGCAGAAACTGCAGAAAAAATATACATAGGAAAAGAATTTCCTGATGAATTCGCTCACGGTAAAGACAAAACAATTTTGCGAGGACCGAATGCAAAAGCGAAAGCCAATGCTTCCCAAGCAGTAAGCGAATTGATACAGATTGCAACAAATAAATCAAATGCCCCAGATTATCAATCAAAACATAAAGAGAGGGCTAAAAATGGTTGGTATCGTTATGATACAAGGCTGGGGTTGCCGGTGTACAATACTCAAGGTGAAATTGAAAGATATAATATTTTTAAGTTGAGGATGTTGGTTAGGCATGATGCTGATGGGAAATTATATCTATATGATTTTTTGAGAACAAAAAAAGAAATGAGTAGCCCGCTTTAACATAAATGTTTACGGTCGTAAAACCCATTTCTTATAAAAATCATATAGGAAAAGTGCTTGGTAGTCAAGCAAAATATTTTTCTTTAATGCAATCCACTGGCATATCCTGCCCAGTCCATAATCTAAATGCCGCTGCGCCTTGATAGAGGAGCATATAGAGACCATTAAAAGTCTGGCAACCCGCTTCTTTGGCAAGTCTTAAAAGTTTTGTTTCTCTTGGATTGTAGATGACATCTGATACGATTAAGTCTTTGTGGAACATACTGGTATCTGTGATAATGGACTTATCTACATCTGGGGCCATACCCACAGAAGTTCCATTTGTTAAGATGGTACTGTCTGCGATTTCTCTTCGAAGTACAGATTCATCACTAAAGTCATATAAAGTAACTTTGCAGTTTGTACGTTCATTAAGCATAGCAATTATTTTTTCTGCTCGTTCCCAAAATGTATCGCGGATGCTAAATACAGAGATTTCTGAGACACCATCCAAAGCAGCCTGTACCAATATGGCAGTAGCAGCACCGCCGGCACCGAGAAGTGTCATTTTCTTTCCGATAATGTTATGTCCGGCATCGCTTGCAGCACGCATATACCCGATACCGTCTGTCGTATATCCTGTAAGAATGCCATTATCATTTACCACGGTATTTACGGCACCGCTGATTTCGGCAGCAGGAGACAACTTGTCACAGAGTGTTGCCATCAGATTTTTGTCCGGCATAGTTACGTTAAACCCACGTACATTTAACGCGCGAAGACCGTCTACAGCAGTCTTTAATGTATCAGTTCCCACGTCAAATGCAAGATATACATAATCCAAATCTAATTGTTTAAAAGATTCGTTATGCATCATTGGTGAGATGCTATGAGAAACCGGACTTCCTAGGAGACCGGTGAGTTTCGTGTGTCCTGTAATTTCTTTCATTTTTATTCCCCTTTTCTAATCACCAATTACTTTTTAACAGTAAAGCGAAAAAGTAAAAATGTCAAGAAATTTGGTTGAATTAGGGAAGGTTTTGATTTATTATAGAAAAGATTAGAAGGAGGATTTAGGCTATGCAGGGAAAGAGAAAGATTAGTTGGCAAAGGATTGCGATTATTATATTAGCAGTTTGTTTAATATTTGTATTTGTGAAGATTGGTCAATTGACAGAATATATTACATATGTTGAGAGTCAGTTGAGCCAATTGGCAGATAACACGTATCAATTAGAAGGACAAATAGGCTCTATTTATACGAATGTGGATGAGAAAATGAAAGAACAGGCTAGCTTATTGTCGAGTGTAGACTATTCTTATGGCAAATTTGATGTCAATACAAATAGTGCATCTGTTGAAATGGAAATCGTGCCGAAAAGCATAACGGAGGATATGAAAGTGTCGGTTTTTGTCGGTGAACAAGAAATCGAATTTGTGCGTGAGAAGAAACAATTTGTTGCAACGTTTATGGTAAATGCATTTGAGTGGTTTGAAAAAGATCCGATATTATGCATCAAAAATGCAGAGGAAACAAAAACAGAAATACTGGAAGAGGTTGACGTCTCGTTATTGTATCAAAATTATCTTCCGGAGGTTCGAATATCCACTGATATTATGGATAGCGAATATTCAAAAGGAACACTTGCTGTTCAAGGCGATGTTCAAATCGAGGCACAACCGAGTGATGAAGCATCTATAACAAAGTGTGAATTGGTTGTCGAAGTGAATGGCAAGGAAGTGAAACGCAAGGATATCACATCGGAATTTGAGGATGGGATATATGAAGGTACGATTAAGGAAAACTATTCAATGAAAAATGGTGACGAATTATCGATTTGTGTAATTGCAGAAGATTCCTTGGGATATATACATAGAACTTTCGAACAAGGTTACATAGAAGATGGGCATATTGGAACAACAGTGGGTGTAGATGACAATATGTGGATTTATGATAGTAAGGGCAAATTGTTGACCGGAGAAGAGTAAGGGTTAAAATTATGAATTCTGTAATGGTAAGAAACCTTACAATCGGTGAAGGAATTCCGAAAATTTGTGTGCCGATTGTGGGTAAGACAAAAGAAGAAATTATAAATGAGGCTGAAACGATAAAAGAACTCCCTGCAGATCTTGTGGAATGGCGTGTGGATTGGTTTGGAGATGTATTGGCAGAAGATAAAGTTGTAGCGGTATTGCAAGAACTGAGAGAGGCGTTAGACGATACACCCATCTTATTTACTTTCCGCACCAAAAATGAGGGCGGAGAAAAAGAGATTGATAAGACAGCATACGGAGAACTTTTGTTATATGTAGCAGAAAGCGGATATGCAGACTTAATAGATGTGGAAGTGTTTATGAGTGATGAGACAAAGGAGTTGATTGCAGACCTCCACAAAACGGGCGTGAAAATAGTCGGTTCCAATCATGATTTTACAAAGACCCCGCCAAGAGAGGAGATTATTAGTCGTCTAAAAAAGATGCAGGAACTTGGCGTAGATATTCCAAAGATTGCTGTAATGCCGCAAGATAAAAAAGATGTGCAGGTTTTAATGGATGCGACGAAAGAAATGTATGGCAGCTACGCAGACAGGCCGATTGTGACTATGTCTATGGGAGAACTTGGAAAAGTCAGCCGTGTGCAGGGAGAACTGTTCGGCTCGGCAATTACATTTGGCTCCGTAAAAAAAGCATCGGCACCGGGACAGATAGAAGTGTCGGAATTAAAGCATATGCTAGAAAAACAGCATAAAGTATTGTGAGAAAAAAAGGGTTGAAAAATGAGACAATCTATTATAAAATTATAAGAAGTGAAAACAGTATACTAATGCTCGAGGCGAAGCGAGAGCATATAAGAGGAGGATAACTTATGATTTCAGCTGGCGATTTTAAAAATGGTGTAACCCTTGAGATTGAAGGGAATATTTATCAGATTTTAGAATTCCAACACGTAAAACCTGGAAAAGGTGCAGCGTTCGTTAGAACAAAATTAAAAAATATTATCAATGGTGGAGCTGTTGAAAGAACATTCCGTCCAACAGAAAAATTCCCAAAAGCTCATATCGAAAGAAAAGATATGCAGTACTTATATTCAGATGGTGAATTATTCCACTTTATGGATGTAGAAACATATGACCAGATCGCACTTAATGAAGATGCTATCGGTGATTCTTTGAAGTTCGTAAAAGAAAATGAGATGGTTAAGATTTGTTCACACAAAGGCAATGTATTTGCAGTAGAACCACCACTTTTCGTAGAACTTGCTATCATCGAGACAGAACCTGGTTTCAAAGGAGATACAGCAACAGGTGCTACAAAGCCTGCTACTGTTGAAACAGGAGCACTTGTATACGTACCACTTTTCGTAGAACAAGGCGATGTTCTTAAGATCGATACTCGTACAGGCGAATATCTCTCAAGAGTATAATTGTATAAAGTGAATTTTAAAGGACGTTTCTTCTTTAAGAGACGTCTTTTTTTCTTGCAATTTAAAGTTGCATAGGTTATAATCAAAGAACCAAAATATTCAAATCAAATTTTAATTTTTCATGACAAAATCTTGTCAACATTTTCAACAAAGCATTATTTTAAGAAAGCTTTAATTAGGAAAGGAGTTTATATGGAATATCTGCAGTTTGTGTATGCAGTAAAAGACGCAATGGAAGAAAATATGTGCGAAACGATGTCTGTCGCAGTGCACACGGTTGTAAAAAACAACGGGAGAGAAAGGGTAGGAGTAACCATTTCTGAAAATGGCTATAACTTATCGCCAACCATTTACTTGGAGGAGTTTTATGAACAGTATGAAGAAGGAGACGATGTTTGGGATATAGCGACAAGAATTTTGTCCATTTACCAAGAAGTGAAAATTGAAAAAAGATGGGATGTAGAATTCCTTAAGAGCTATGAAACAGTAAAAGACAAGCTTGCGTATAAGTTGATTAATACGAAACAAAATGAACTTCTCTTAAAGGATTTGCCACATCGCATTCATCTGGATTTAGCTAAGGTGTGCTATGTGCTGGTAGATGTGGATGCGGTGGGAACTGCCACAATTCTTGTTACAAATGAGATGTTAAGACTTTGGGAAGTGGATGAAGAGACAGTGCTAAAAGATGCCGAGGAGAATGTGGGAAAAATACTTCCGGCGACATTTCAGTCTATGACAGAAATGATTCAAAAGATGTACTATGGGTTGGAACTTCCTGAGGAGTGTGAAGGCATGCTGTATGTGCTGACGAATGAAAATAATCACTTTGGCGCTGCATGTATGTTATATGAAGGGATGCTGAAACAAATCGGAGAAAAGCTCGGAGAGAATTTCTATATTATACCGTGCAGCATTCATGAAGTGCTTATTGTGCCGGAAAGCATTGAGATGGAATGGATGAAATTAGAGGAGATGATACGAGAGGTTAATGAACTTGCAGTCGAGCCGGAAGAGGTTTTGTCGAATGTCCCTTACTACTATATTAGAAGTGCTGGGAGACTGATTTTATAACTTTACTTTTCCCTCCAAATGTGATACCATTACAAAGGTTCTTTGGTAGTAAAAGAACCTTTGTACACCTATAGCTCAGGGGATAGAGCGCTGCCCTCCGGAGGCAGGTGCGGCGGTTCGAATCCGCCTAGGTGTGTAGATTAAAAAGAAACGAAGGAAGAAGGGTGTCGTAATGAGGCTGGCATTTAAAAAAGCATTTCCGTATACCATTCCGGTTCTTACGGGGTATTTGTTCATCGGAATTGCTTTTGGAGTAATGTATGCAGAAAAGGGATATTCTTTTTTATGGGCAATCTTGATGAGTCTGCTTGTGTATGCGGGCTCAGGACAGTACCTGGCGGTGAACTTTTTCGTGCCGGGTATTTCTTTTGTCCAAGTTATTTTCTTGACATTTATGGTAAATGTAAGGCATGTTTTTTATGGAGTATCTCTTCTGGAGCGTTTTAATAAAATGGGAAAATCCAGATGGTATATGATATTTGGTTTGACAGACGAAACCTATTCTCTGCTGTGTACCACTAAGGTGCCGGAGGGGGTGTCAGAAAGCAAGTTTATGCTTGCTATGTCCCTTATGAATCAGTCCTACTGGGTTTTGGGTTCTGCCATAGGGGCGCTTGCGGGAAGTTATTTGCCGATTAATTCCAAAGGAATTGATTTTGCTATGACAGCCCTGTTTGTTGTGATATTTGTGGAACAATGGTATGAGAAAAAGAATCGTATGCCGGAGATGATAGGCGTCTTGGTGGCGATTATCTGCCTACTTATCTTTGGGGCAGAAGGGTTTGTACTTCCGGCCATGCTGATTATTGTGCTCTTTTTATTTGTAGGGCGCAGGAAATTGGAGGTGGATGAAGATGCCGATTAGTGCGAAGTTATCCTTCCTTATTATTTTGGCAGTTGCACTTACCACCTTTGCAACCCGCGTGGCACCGTTTTTGCTGTTCCCGAAGGGCAAAGAGATACCAAAGACGATACAATATTTGGGGAAGGTTTTAACCCCGGCGGTGATAGGAATGCTGGTTGTGTATTGCTTAAAGACCACAGATTTCATTGGGAAATCACATGGAATCCCGGAAATCGTATCTGTGGCGGTAGTGGCAATCCTACATATATGGAAAAGGAATAACCTACTTAGCATCGGAGTGGGAACAGTATTATATATGTTTTTGGTGCAGGTGGTTTTTTAGAAAAAACTGTGATATAATGACAAAAGGATGAAAAAAGAGGACGAGTTTTAAGGAGGAATCATGAAAAAACTTGTAGATTTATTGACATTTGAATTGGAACAGGCTTTTGAAAAAGCCGGATATGATAAGACATATGCAAAGGTAACATTATCCAATCGACCGGATTTGTGTGAGTACCAGTGTAACGGAGCTATGGCAGCGGCAAAGGCATATAGAAAAGCGCCGATTATGATTGCCAATGAGGTAGTTGCAGGATTGGAAAATTGCACATGTATGGAAAGCGTGGAAGCAGTAAATCCAGGCTTTATTAACATCGTTTTAAGTAAAGCTTTTGTGGCTGATTATTTGAAAGAGATGGCAGGAGAAGAAAAGCTCGGCGTGGAAGAACCAAAAGATGTAAAGACAATTATTGTGGATTATGGCGGAGCCAATGTTGCAAAGGCTCTTCACGTAGGACATCTTAGACCGGCTATTATCGGGGAAAGTGTAAAACGTATCGGAAAGTATGCAGGGCATAATGTAATCGGTGATGTGCATCTTGGGGACTGGGGTTCGCAGATGGGTCTCGTTATGATGGAAGTGAAAAAGAGACAGCCGGATTTGCCATACTTTGATGAAAATTTTACAGGCGAATATCCAAAAGAAGCGCCATTTACCATTGAAGAATTGGGTGAGATTTATCCGACTGCCAGTGCCTATGCTAAGGAGCATGAAGACTTTAAAGAAGAAGCACTTAAGGCAACATTCTTATTGCAGAACGGACATCGTGGTTATACAGCACTGTGGAAACACATTATGAATGTTTCTCTACCGGATTTAAAAGAAAACTATGGAAATCTGAACGTGGAATTTGATCTCTGGAAGGGAGAATCCGATGCAAAGCCATACATTGCAGATATGGTTGATTATCTCAAGAAAGAAGGATTTGCACACGAAGACCAGGGAGCTTTAGTAGTGGATGTAAAAGAAGAGACAGACACAAAAGAAGTTCCTCCGTGTATGATTTTAAAATCAGACGGAGCGGCCCTTTATGCGACCACAGACCTTGCTACTATGGTAGAAAGAGAAAAAGATTACAAACCGGATTTGATGGTATATGTGACAGATAAGCGTCAGGAGATGCATTTTGAACAGATTTTCCGTTGTGCGAAAAAGACAGGTATTGTGAGAGAAGAGACAGCTCTTAAACATATCGGCTTTGGTACTATGAACGGAAAAGATGGAAAGCCATTTAAGACAAGAGATGGCGGCGTTATGAATCTGGGAGATTTGGTTGCGGATATCAATGGCAAGATGTATGAAAAAATTGCAGAGAATAAGGCGATTGAAGAAACAGAGGCAAAAGATACAGCGAAAAAGGTTGGTTTGGCTGCATTGAAATATGGTGATTTATCAAACCAGGCAGCGAAAGATTATGTCTTTGACGTAGATCGTTTTATTTCCTTTGAAGGAAATACAGGACCGTATATCCTTTACACCATTGTGCGTATCAAATCTATTTTGGCAAAATATGCAGAGCTTGGAAAAGATGTAGATGCATGTCAGATGCATGCGGCAGTAAATGCAAGCGAGAAGGCATTGATGTTGGAAGTGACAAAGTTTAACAGTGTGGTTGAAGCTGCATATGAAGAACTGGCGCCACATAAGATTTGTGCATATATTTACGATTTGGCAAATGCATTCAATCGTTTCTACCATGAAACCAAGATTCTTTCAGAGGAAGATGAATGTGTGAGAGCAGGATTTATTGCACTTCTTTCGTTGACAAAGAGAGTGCTTGAGGCTTGCATCGATATGTTGGGCTTTGAAGCACCGGAAAGGATGTAAGTATGACGGAAAAGTTGTTTTATAGGGATAGCCATATGACAACATTTTCAGCGCGCGTGTTGCAGTGCGAGCAATCGGGAGAGTATTATGAGGTGGTTCTTGACAGAACCGCCTTTTTTCCTACCGGTGGGGGACAGAGCGCAGACACGGGCGCGCTTGGAAATGTAAAGGTTTTGGATGTAAAAGAAAAACAAGATGAGGTATATCATATCGTAGATGGTCCTTTGCAGGTGGGCGATACGGTGGAAGGTATCATTGACTGGGAGGAGCGTTTTTCAAAAATGCAACAGCATTCCGGTGAGCATATTGTTTCCGGTATCGTACATCAAATATTTGGCTATGATAATGTGGGATTTCACATGGGAACAGATGCCATTACTATGGATTTTAATGGTGTCATTACTCCGAGCCAATTAAAAGAGATTGAACAGAAGGCAAATCAGGTGGTTGTAAAGAATGTAGCCATATTAGACCGATATCCTGCCAAAGAAGAGCTTAAGGAGATTGCCTATCGAAGCAAAATTGAAATAGAGGGCCAGGTTCGTCTCATAGAGATACCGGGAGTAGATACATGTGCCTGCTGTGCACCGCATGTAAAGAAAACAGGTGAAGTGGGACTTATCAAGTTGACCAACGTGCAGAATTATAAGGGCGGAGTACGGGTGTATATGCTTTGCGGTTTTCGTGCCCTTTTGGACTACGATGAAAAAGCGGAGAGTGTGCGAAAATTATCGATGATGCTGTCTGCAAAAGAAAAAGAAGTTGTAGACGAAGTGGCACGTTTGCAAGAAGAACTTAACGATAAAAAACAAACTATTGCAAAATTGCAAAAAGAGGCTCTTGTTCAAAAGGTGGCCGCCTTATCCGAGATAGAGTCTTGTATGGTATTATTTGAAGAAGAATTAGATGGCAATGGTCCTAGAGAATTGATGAATTTGCTGCTAGAAAAAGGGGCTCGAATCGCTGCAGTATTTGCAGGCACGCAAGCGGCAGGATTTCGTTACGTTATCGGAAGCAAGGATGTTGATGTAAGGTCGTTTGCAAAGTCCTTAAATGATGCGTTTAACGGACGCGGCGGAGGAAAACCGGAGATGGTACAGGGGTCTTTAAGTGGAAACAGTAATGCTATTAGAGAGGAAGTTTTAAGATGCAGCCAAAACGTATAATCAGTCGTATCTGGGGACTATTAACCCCGATAATTATATACATGGCAATTTCTCTAATGGTTCAGGTAGTAGCTTTGTTTTTGTCGATTTCTCTATATGAGTATGCCACGGAAGTGACGGCGGCCTCGGCAGTAGTGTCCTTACCGGTTTTAATATGGATGATGGCAAAGGATGGGAAAAGGGAAATTGCGGAAAGTCAAGGCGACAAAACAGCTATATGGCGAGGATATGGCTGGTGGATACTTGGCGCTTGTGTGTATGTGCTTTTCATGAATCTCTTTTTAATGGTAAGCGGGATTATGAATATCAGCAAGGCTTATCAGGAAGTGGCAAGTCTCATTTATACACCGTCTTTTCCGATACAGCTACTTTGTGTGGGGATTCTTGTACCTGTGGCAGAGGAGTTGGTGTTTCGAGGCCTCATATATAGACGTCTTCGAGGATACAGTAAAGTTTTGCCTGCAGTTTTGGTTTCAGCATTCCTCTTTGGGGCATATCACGGCAATATCGTGCAGTTCATTTATGCCTTCTTTGCGGGAATTGGACTAGCCTTTGTATACGAGAAAAAGAGAAATGTTTTTGCGCCGATTATACTACATGTAGTGATGAACATAACCTCGTGCATTGCCACAGAGTATGAGTGGTTTTCGTGGATATTAGGAAGGTAAATGTTACAAAAGTGTTAAAAAATCTTGCCAAAAGATAAACGTTTGTATATAATTCTAGATAGGTGAATTTTAAAAAGTACAGATAGATAGGAATATAAAATATGAATAGATGGAAAAGCCTTTTGGCAGTAGTGTGTTTGACAAGTTCTCTCTTTGCCGTGCAGGTATTGGCGGTGCCTTCAGTCAGCGATTTGCGTGATGATAAGGCGCAGGCACAAAAAGAGATGGATGATCTAAAAGATGATTTGGCATATATAGCCTCTCGCATTAACAATTTGGAAATTGAATTGGTAAAGAATGGACAGGCTATTATAAAGAATGAAGAAGAACTGAAAGAAGCAGAGACAAAGGAAAAGAAGCAGTATGCGGATATGAAGGTTCGTATCAAGGCGATGTATGAAAATGGCACCGGCGTTATGCTTCAAAAAGTATTCGAATCCGGTTCTCTTACAGAGATGCTAAAGAGTGCAGAACATGTGCAGACCATTCATGAATATGACAGAAAACAATTGGCAGAGTATGTAAAGAACAAAGAAAAGATTGCAAAGTTAAAAGTGACGCTGGAAAACGATAAAAAGACCCTTCTTGCAAAACAGGAAGAGATGAAGGAACAAAAGTCACAGATTAATGAAAAGATCGCAGAAAAGAGAAGTGAAATTTCTGATTATACATCGCAGATAGCGGAGGCTGTGGAACGTGCAGAACGAGAAAAGCGTGCACAGCAGGCAAGTGCCCCATCGTATAATTACGTAGCACCTAACAATCCGAGTGGTGGACAGGCTATCGTATCCGCTGCATTTCGGTATCAAGGCGTTCCTTATGTGTGGGGAGGAGCTAGCGGAAGTGGTGTAGATTGTTCCGGACTTGTTATGTTAGCACACAAATCCATTGGCGTGAGTCTTGCACATTATTCTGGTTCCATCGGAAGTGGCGGACAAAGGGTTCCAAATATGGCTTCCGCATTGCCGGGAGACGTAGTTTGCTATGCAGGACACGTAGGAATTTACATCGGAAATGGGCAAATGATACATGCGCCACAGACCGGTGATGTGGTACGAGTTGTAAATGTATATGGGTCACCGTGGTTTAGAAGATATTGGTAAAATGATAAGAGGTTATGGCCAAGCGTCATAACCTCTATTTTTATAAAAAAATTCCATAATGTGACAGGGATTTTTTGACGGAAAACATTGAAAAAACACGGGTTTTATAGTAAAATGTAAAACATAGGGGAGATAAAACATAAGAAAGAAGGGGCGAGTATGAAAAAGAGGATTCAAATGCTTGGAGCTGCCCTGTTGGTCGGCTCTTTATTTGTGAATACGATGTTTGCGGATTCGGTGTTTGCTGCGCCGAGTACGGTAGATCAGATAAAAGATGAGATTAGCGATGCAAAAGACAATGTGAATGCCATGGAAGATGAATTGGCAGAGACCTTGTCGTTACTTTATGATACAGAGACAAAGATGGCTGAGATTGGTGGCGCCATATCACAGGCCAATGAAGATTTGGTAGTAGCCCAGGAAAAAGAGAAAAAACAGTACGA
Source organism: Faecalimonas sp. (assembly GCA_045659705.1). Classification (GTDB taxonomy): domain Bacteria; phylum Bacillota; class Clostridia; order Lachnospirales; family Lachnospiraceae; genus Faecalimonas. The sequence goes on along the minus strand of JAZRCJ010000010.1, from coordinate 11,251 downwards.
AAGCATGAAGATTCGTATCAAGGCCATGTATGAGAATGGTGATACAGTTCTGCTTACGAAGATTTTTGAGTCTGGTTCCATATCGGAGATGTTGAAAAACGCAGAGAATGTGCAGACACTTCATGAATATGACAGGGCGGAATTGCAGGAGTTCATAGAGAACAAAGAACGCATCAAGACGTTAAAAGCGGAACTGGAAGAAGATATGAAAATCCAGGAAAGTTATCGCAAAGACTACGAGAAACAAGAACAGAGATTGAATGCAGCTTTGGATGCTGAAAAAGCAAAAGTGGCAGACCTTGATGCAAAGCTTCAAGATGCTATAAAGAAGGCAGAGGAAGAGGCTAGAAGACAGGCGGCTATTCGAGAAGCGCAGAGAAAAGCAGAAGAGGAAAGAAGAAGACAGGAAGCTTTAAAAGAGCAAAACAATACACAGAACAATGAGCCGGCGTTAGACCTAGGTGGCAAAGGCGATACTGCTTTGGCCCAAAAGATTATCGACGAGGCATATAGTTACCTTGGTGTACCGTATTCTTGGGGTGGCACAAGCCGCAGCGGAATTGATTGTTCCGGTCTTACGATGATGTGTCATAGAGCAGCAGGAATTTCCATTCCTCGCGTTTCCTATAGTCAGGCTGCAAGTGGCAGAAATGTGGGCAGTATTGCCAATGCAAAACCGGGAGATGTGGTATGCTTTCCGGGGCATGTGGGGATCTACATAGGAAATGGACAGATGATACACGCACCGCAGACAGGCGATGTGGTAAAAGTGTCCAGTGTATACCGCAATAAACCGATTACTGCAGTCCGTAGATATTGGTAAAAAATGCTTGCATTAACATAGGGCGTTGTGATATAATACCAACGTTGCAAAAAACACATATATGGTTATCCTTGCAGGTGCCGAATATTTTCGCTCAAAAATATCGGTGGCAAGGCGGGAAGTATATGGAAGAAAAAACCAAAAAATGGAGGAAAAGAAAATGAGCGTTATTTCAATGAAACAGTTATTAGAAGCAGGTGTTCACTTTGGACATCAGACAAGAAGATGGAACCCTAAGATGGCAGAGTACATCTACACAGAAAGAAATGGTATCCACATCATCGACTTACAGAAGTCAGTAGGTAAAGTTGACGAAGCTTATCAGGTAATCGCTGACATCGCTGCTGAAGGTGGTACAGTTCTTTTCGTAGGTACAAAGAAACAAGCACAGGATGCTATCAAATCAGAAGCAGAACGTTGCGGTATGTTCTATGTAAATGAAAGATGGCTTGGAGGTATGCTTACAAACTTCAAGACAATCCAGAGTAGAGTTGCTCGCCTCAAAGATATCGAAAGAATGTCAGAAGACGGAACATTTGATGTATTGCCTAAGAAAGAAGTTATCGCACTTAAGAAAGAGTGGGAAAAACTTGAAAAGAACTTGGGTGGTATCAAAGATATGACAAAAGTTCCTGATGTAATCTTTATCGTAGACCCTAAGAAAGAAAGAATCTGTGTACAGGAAGCACACACTTTGGGAATTACATTAGTAGGTATCGCTGATACAAACTGTGATCCAGAAGAATTAGATTACGTAATCCCAGGTAACGACGATGCAATCAGAGCAGTTAAATTGATCGTTGGAAAGATGGCTGATGCAGTTATCGAAGCAAACCAGGGTGAAGTTTACACAGAAGAAGCATACGAAGAAGTTGCTGAAGAAGTATACGAAGAAGTAGAAGCAGCAGAAGAAGAGTAAGATTTGACAAGAGGAATGCTTCAGCCTGCAAGGTTGAAGCATTTTTGACTTTATGGGAAACTTTGTTTCCATAAAATCAAACGCTCCGCGAGGATGCGCAACTCGTGGCAAAGAAGTTAGTTGCGTTGCAACACCACTCGCGCGCAAAGATTGCGTTACGCGCAATCTTTTTTATAAAAAACGAAAATTAAATTTATGGAGGAATGAATCATGGCAATTACAGCAAGCATGGTAAAAGAATTAAGAGAAATGACAGGCGCAGGTATGATGGACTGTAAAAAAGCTCTTAGTGAAACAAACGGAGATATGGAAGCAGCTGTTGAGGTATTAAAGAAAAGCGGTGCAGCTAAGATGGCAAAGAAAGCTTCTCGTATTGCAGCTGAAGGTATCACACGTGTTGCATTTAACGATAATGAAGTAGTTGTTGCAGAAGTAAACTCTGAAACAGACTTTGTTGCAAAGAACGAATTATTCCAGACATTTGTACAGTTAGTAGCTGACACAGCATTAACTTCTGGTTTAAATGGTGGAAAGAACGGTGAAGATGTAGAAACTCTTCTTACAATGAACGGTCTTAACGATGCATTAATCGAAAAAACTGCTACAATCGGAGAAAAATTATCTGTACGTAGATTTGAAAAAATTTCCGGAGAATGTGTAGCTAGCTACCTTCATGCAGGTGGTAAGATTGGTGTAATCATTGCAGCAGACGGCGCAGCAGATGTAAAAGAAGCACTTACAAATATTGCTATGCAGGTTGCAGCTATGAAACCAGAATATATCAGCAGAGCTGACATTGATGAAGCAAACCTTGCTAAAATCAAAGAAATCATTATTGATTCTTCATTGAATGACCCAGCAAACCTTCCAAAGCCAGTTTTAGTTGAATTAATCAACAAAGCATGTGCAGACAAACTTTGGAGTGATGAAGATATTGCTACTTATGAAGAGCAGAAGAATAATAAATATTTATTCAACTTCCTTTCAGATGAAGCAAAAGCTACACTTGTAACTTTAGCTATGGCAGACAAAGAAAACATCATGGCAAACAAAATCTTCAGTGGTGCAATCGAAGGTCGTGTATCTAAGCAGTTAAAAGATATCTGCTTATTAGACCAAACTTATGTAAGAGCAGAAGATGGAAAACAAACTGTTGCTGCATACCTTAAATCTGTAAACAGCGCTCTTGTAATCAAGAATGTAGTTCGTTTCGAAGTAGGCGAAGGTATGGAAAAGAAAGTGGATGACTTTGCAGCAGAAGTTGCAGCTCAGGCACAATAATTACAAAGTTTAATGAAATAACAAATTGAGTGGGAATCTTATGATTCCCACTCTTTTTTATTAGTTTCGAAATTGCACATCTATTTCGTAAAAAAATATTGTAAAATTATAATTTTTGATATACTATAAAGGTAGTGGCGTTTGCCCATATTTTGACATTTAGAGGAGAAAATGACTATGAGTACATTTTTAATTGTTGTTCAGTTGCTGGGCGGACTTGCGATGTTCCTATATGGTATGGAACTTATGGGAGATGGTCTTAAGAATTGTTCCGGTACAGCGATGAAGAATGTGTTAGGGAAATTAACACAGAGTGCTTTTTTGGGAGTTCTTACAGGTGCACTTGTAACAGCTGTTATTCAAAGCTCAACAGCGACAATCGTATTAACGGTAGGTTTGATTAGTGCAGGTATCTTGAATTTGAAGCAGGCAGTAAGTATCGTGCTTGGTGCGAATATTGGAACAACTGTAACAGCACAGATCATTCGTTTGATGGATGTGGAAGCTTCAGGGAATTCTGTTTTGAATTTGTTTAAGACAGATACATTGGCACCAATTGCATTGATTATCGGTATTGTTTTGGTTATGTTCGTAAAGAAAGCAACCAGCAAAAATATTGGTTTGATTGCAATGGGATTTGGTATCCTATTCAGCGGATTGAATGCCATGACTGCAGCTGTAGATCCGATAGCAGAGTCACCGGTATTTAAAGAAGCGATGATGCAGTTCGGTAACATACCGATTCTCGGTATTATCATCGGTTTGGTATTGACTGTTATCGTACAGAGTTCTTCGGCAACAGTTGGTATCTTGCAGGTTCTTGCGTCAGCTGAAGGAAGTGCTATTACATTTAGTATTGCATATCCAATTATCATGGGTATCAACCTTGGTACTTGTGTAACAACTGCTATGGTATGTTCAGTTGGATCTTCCAAGGATGCGAAGAGAACAGGTATCGTACATATCGTATTTAATACAATTGGAACCATTTTATTTATGATAGCTATGACGATTATCAAAAATTTAGGTGGTTTAGCAGGATTGTGGGATAGTATGGCTGACAGTGGTGTGATTGCGAATTTCCAGTCATTGTTTAATTTGATTACAGCAATTGTACTTCTTCCGTTTACAGGATGGCTTGTAAAATTGGCTTGTGCAATCGTAAAAGATGACAAGAAGCAGGAAGAGGATGCACATCCAGAAATTACTGCACTTGACAGCAAACTTATGATTTCACCGGCGATTGCTCTTGCAGAAGTAGAAAAAGTAGCTGCTTCCATGGCGAGCATGGCGAAAGGAAATCTTGCACGAAGCCTTGCACAGTTTAAGAACTATGATGAAAATGTATCGGCGGAAATTTTGGCTGTAGAAGAACGGTTAGATGGTTCTACCGATTATGCGGATACGTATATGATTCAGTTGTCAGCGAATATTGAAAATGAAAAAGATAACCGTGTTCGTAGTAGATTGATGCAGTGTATTCGAGATATTGAGCGCATTGGGGATTATGCAACGAACTTTGACGAAATGGCACAAAAGATGCACGCGGAAGGACTTAAGTTCTCTGAAGCAGCACAGAGAGAATTGGGTGTTCTTAGTGATGCACTTCAGGAAATCCTTCGTCTTACTGTGGATGCACTTCAAAATGATAGTGAATACGATGCACGTCGCATTGAACCATTAGAAGAAGTAATTGACGATATGGTGCTTTTGTTGAAAGACAGACATACTGCACGTTTGTGTCAGGGTATCTGCTCAATTAATTCAGGACTTATCTTTATGGATATGCTTACTTACTTTGAACGTACAGCAGATCAGTGTTCAAGTATCGCGATGTTATTGCTTAGCAAGAACAATGAAGAGATTATGAAGAATCACCATTTGTATTTGCAGGAACTTCATACTTCAGGAGATCAGTCTTATCTTGCAGAACAGGAAAACAGAAGAGCGCAGTATCTTGTACCTCTTCAAAATATCGAACTGTAAAGGGAAATTATATGATATATACAGTTACATTTAATCCATCCATCGACTATATTGTGTCGATGGATGATTTTAAAATTGGGAAGACAAATCGAACAACCGCAGAAAGAATGCTGGCAAGCGGCAAGGGGATTAATGTATCCGTTGTCCTTACCAACTTAGGAATCGCAAATAAGGCACTTGGTTTTGTTGCAGGTTTCACAGGACAAGAAATCAATCGGATGGCAAAAGAAGATGGGCTATGCTGTGAATTTATTGAACTTCCATCCGGCGTTTCTAGAATTAACGTCAAGCTAAAAGATTTTGATGGTACGGAAATCAATGGAATGGGTCCGGTTGTGGATGAAGAGGCCATTGAAAAACTGATGACGCAATTAGACACATTGCAAGAGGGAGATGTCTTAGTTCTTGCGGGAAGTATTCCAAAAGGGATGCCAAGTTCCATCTATAGTGATATTATGGAGCGGTTAAGTGGCAAAGGTGTTTTATTCGTTGTGGATGCCACGAAAGACTTATTGTGTAACACTTTGAAGTATCGTCCATTTTTAGTCAAACCGAATAATCACGAGTTGGGTGAAATTTTCGGGGTGGAATTAACGTCCAGAGATGAGATTGCACCTTATGCGAAACGATTGCAAGAAATGGGAGCTCGTAACGTGTTAGTTTCCATGGCAGGAGAAGGGGCCGTTCTTTTGGATGAAGAAGGCCGTGTTTTCAAACTTGCCGCACCAAAGGGGCAACTTGTGAATGCAGTTGGAGCCGGCGATTCTATGGTAGCAGGTTTCCTTGCAGGGTGGGCCGAAACAAAGGACACATTTCATGCGTTTGAGTTGGGAGTGTCGGCTGGAAGCGCCACTGCGTTTTCGGAAGTGTATGCAACAAAGGAAGAAATAATGGCAGTATACGAATCTTTGCCGGGAATTTGTTGATACCATCTTGCATACTTTTATAATTCTGTTATAATTTGTTACGGGTGCTATTATGGTACCCGTAATTTTATTTGCATAAATAAGACGTGCGGATAGGAGATAGTATGAAGATTATTGTTGTAGGTTGCGGAAATGTTGGTGCCACATTGGCAGAACAACTAAGCAAAGAAAATCACGATATTACAGTAGTAGATACCAGAGAAAAGATGGTAGAAAGTGTATCCAATAACTGCGATGTAATGGGGATTGTAGGGAATGGAACAAGTTTAAAAGTACTGTTGGAAGCCGGTGTTAATGAAGCGAATTTATTAATTGCAGTAACTGGTTCTGATGAGATGAATCTGTTATGCTGTCTTGTGGCAAGAAAGGCCGGAGGCTGTCAGACTATTGCCAGAGTAAGCAATCCGATTTACAATGATGAGATTACATTTATCAAAGAAGAGTTGGGACTTTCTATGGTTATTAACCCGCAGCTTGCGACTGCGAAGGAAATGGCAAGACAATTGAAGTTTCCATCAGCCATAAAAGTAGATTCCTTTGCAAAGAGCAAGGTGGAACTTGTTAATTATCGATTAGAAGCGGGAAATCCGCTTTGTAATATGAAATTAAAAGATTTGGGAAGTAAGTTGCACGGAGAACTTTTGATTCCGATTGTAGAGCGTGGAGATGAGGTTGTCATTCCGGATGGTAATTTTGAATTGAAAGAAAAAGATATTATCACTATTATCGGAAGTCAGAAACGTACCATTGAATTCTTTAAAAGTATTGGAGTTGCAACTACAACAGCAAAAGATGTAATTCTCGTAGGTGGTGGAAGAACGGCCATCTATTTGACAAAGCAACTTCTTGATATGGGAATTAAGGTGAAAATCATCGAAAATGAACCTGAAGTTTGTGAAGAAATCAGTGAAATGTTACCAAAAGCCATGGTGATTCAAGGAGATGCGACACAAAAAGAGCTGTTGTTAGAAGAAGGACTTGAGGAAGTTGGTGCATTCATTACCAATACAAAAATAGACGAAGAGAATATTATGCTTTCCCTTTATGCAAAGAGTTGTTCCAAGGCAAAGCTTATCACAAAGGTACACCGTATTTCTTATGATGAGATTATCGACAACTTGAATGTGGGTAGCATCATTTATCCAAAATATATTACTGCTGAGTCCATTATTAAGTATGTCAGAGCGATGAAGAACTCTATGGGAAGCGAGATAGAGACATTACATCGTCTGAATGATAATCGAGTAGAAGCATTGGAATTGATTATTAGAGAAGACTCGCCGGTTGTTGGTATTCCTCTTCGTGACTTGCATTTGAAGTCGGAAGTTCTTATTGGCTGTATTTCTAGAAAAGGACAAGTGATGATTCCAGATGGTCAAAGTGTAATCGAAGTGGGAGATACCATTATCTTAATTACTACAAGAACCGGATTTTATGATATTAATGATGCGTTAAAGTAGGAGGCACATTATGAATTATTCCATGATACGCTATATTTTGGCGTGGGTTTTGACTTTTATAGGTGGATTTTTGTTGTTGCCTGCGATTGTTTCAGGTATCTATCAAGAGGGAGAAGGCTTTGCGTTTGTGGCAGTAGCAGCTGTGTGTCTCATTCTTGGGGTTGTCGGAAGAATTAAGAAACCCAAAAATAAGGTATTTTATTCAAAAGAGGGATTCGTTTCTGTCTCGCTTAGCTGGATACTTCTCAGTTTGATTGGAGCGTTACCATTTTGGTTGACGGGTGAGATTCCTTCTTACGTCGATGCGGTGTTTGAGACGATTTCGGGATTTACAACAACTGGTTCTAGTATATTGACAGATGTAGAAGCGTTATCTTATACAGCACTATTTTGGCGTTCCTTTACCCATTGGGTAGGGGGTATGGGAGTACTAGTATTTATTATGGCCATTTTGCCACTTTCGGGAAGTTCTAATATGCATTTGATGCGCGCAGAAAGCCCTGGCCCTACAGTGGGGAAAATGGTGCCAAAGGTAAAACGTACTGCTATGATTTTGTATGGAATCTATCTGGGAATCACAGTGGCAGGAGTTATTGCTTTGTTGCTCGCTGGAATGAACCTGTTTGAATCATTGACATTGACATTCGGAGCAGTGGGGACAGGCGGTTTTGGAATTTTAAATTCTAGCTGTGCTTCTTACAGTGTTTCAGTACAAATTATTATTACTGTGTTAATGCTTATTTGTTCCATTAATTTTAGTATCTATTTTTTGATTCTTGTCAGAAAACCGAAAGAGGCGTTTTTGAATGATGAACTTCGCTTCTTTTTACTTCTTGTATTTGGTTCGGCATTGATGATTACCTTTAATATACAGGAGGGATTTGGAAGCTTTTTTGAAGCTTTCCAGACAGCCATATTCCAAGTGGCATCTATCATTAGTACCAGTGGATTTGCGACGGCAGATTTTAATTTGTGGCCTGCGTTTTCACAGACAATATTGGTACTCTTAATGTTAGTGGGTGCCTGTGCAGGAAGTACAGGTGGTGGTTTTAAAGTTTCCAGATTGATTATTTTGTTGAAATCTGTAAAAAATGAGATTCGTGTGATTATTCATCCGCGCAGTGTGCAAAAGGTATACAGTAACGGAAGAAGTGTTGCAACTGAAGTGGTAAAGAGGGTGTTGGTTTATTTGGCTGCCTATGTACTCATTATGATTTTATCTATCTTGCTTGTGAGTCTGGATGGAAAAGATATGACGACCAATGTGACAGCAGTAATCGCTACCTTCAATAATATCGGACCAGGACTTAATGTAGTAGGTCCTGTTGGGAATTTTAGCGAATTTAGCTTACTTTCCAAGTTGGTGCTTATGGCAGATATGTTGATTGGACGTTTGGAGATTTTCCCGATGTTAGTCTTGTTAGTGCCAAGTACATGGCGACTTCCGTTGCGATTATCAGAAAGAGGAAATCGAGATGAAAAAAGAACGAATAGCCGGATACGATAATCAAAAATTCTTTTTGATATTTTTGGTTATATTAGGGCATTTTGTAGAAGCACATTTTGAGAGCCAAGTTCCATATCGAGGATTTTTGTATATGTGGATCTATTTTTTTCATATGCCTGCGTTTATTTTCTTGGCTGGATTGTGTCAAAAAAGGACAGATACGTTGAATGGGAAAAGAGTATTGTCGTTTATTCTTATCGGTTTTATCAGTAAGTTGTTTGTGATGATTACCGTTGGTGCTTTTACTGGCGAGTACTATTTCCGTTTGGTAAGAGAGTCCGGTATGCCTTGGTTTATGTTTGCTATGGCAGCATTTATTGTATTAACGTATGTCTTGAGAAACGTAAAGCCGGTTTTTGCGCTTGGTTTTGCAGTTGCTATGGGCTTAGCAATTGGTTATGATCCAACCTTTGATAAAGGACTACTTACTTTAAATAGAATTATTAGCTTTTTCCCGTTCTATTTGTTGGGGTATTATTTAGAACCGGAGAAAGTGATGCATGTTTGTAAGAAAAACATAGTTCGCGTTTTTTCCGTTTTATTTGTTGGCGTTTATACTTGGGTTTTGATTCAGCAAAGAGACCGTGTGATGGAATTAAGACACATTGTGATAGGGAGTGCTTCGTACAATGAAATGGCGTTGGAAAATGGTGGGTTTTTATTACGAATTATGTGTTATATGATTGCAGTACTGGCTATTATAGCGTTGATAAGCTTGATTCCTAATAGAAACATACCGGTAGTAACCGCAATGGGCGGTCGCACCTTGGCGATTTATTTCTGGCATCGAAATGTGATACGTGTATTGACTTATACAGGAGTTTCCGCTTTTTTCATTTCAAAAGCAAATGGAAGTGTGTGGATTAGTGTGCCAGTGTGCATTGTGATTACATTTTTGCTGGGATGGAAAGGGTTTATGGTCCCAATGAATTATCTGATGAAAGGGATATACAAAGAGAAAAGTGAACAATAACCTTATGAAAAAGTGTGCTTTGGCACACTTTTTTTGTTGACAGATTTGTAGTTTGATTGTATCATTGTATTAATCAAGTAATACAGTGAAAGGAAAAAGGCGATGAACTTTATTTTTGATAACGAAAGACCGATATATGTTCAATTGGTAGAGCAACTTCAAGTGTCGATTGTCTCAGGCAAACTGAAACCCGGGGATAGACTGCCATCAGTCAGAGAGTTTGCACTGCAATCAAAGGTGAATCCAAATACTATGCAAAAAGCCTTATCAGAACTGGAAGACTTGGGATTAATCTACACAGAGAGAACGAATGGAAAGTTTGTAACGGAAGATGTGGAATTAATTCGGGAGTATAAGGAAAAGTATGCAAAAGAAAAAGCACAGAAGTTTTTTGCTGATATGGGGGAATTAGGATTTAGCCGCGAAGATGCAGCTGAATATTTACGAAAAATAGGAGGAACAAAGTAATGGAATTATTAGAGTGCAAGCATGTATATAAACAGTTTGGTAACAAACAAGTTCTAAAAGATGTAAATATAACGATTCCTAGAGGGAAGATTGTCGGACTTCTCGGGAAAAACGGAATGGGAAAAAGTACATTGATTAAGCTTATCAATGATTTGCTTACACCGACAGCGGGGGATGTTTTGGTGAACGGGAAAGCCGTAGGAGTGGAAAGCAAGAAAGTCATTTCCTATTTACCGGAGAGAACATACCTTGACAAGTCTATGAAAGTGCGTCAGGCAATTCGTTATTTTGAAGAATTTTATGAAGACTTTGACGCAGACAGAGCAAAAACATTAGTTAAAGATTTGGACCTTGACATGGACTGCAAGATAGCAAAAATGAGTAAGGGAATGCAGGAAAAGTTGCAATTAATCCTTGTGATGTGCAGAAGAGCGCAGCTTTATATCCTAGATGAGCCTTTGGGCGGTGTAGACCCAGCAACCAGAGATTATATTCTAGATACCATTTTATGTAATTTTAACGAGGGTGCAAGTGTGATGATTTCTACCCATTTGATTGCAGATATCGAACGTATTTTAGATGAAGTTATCTTTATTAATCAAGGGGAGATTGTGCTTTCTTCGACAGCAGATGAGCTGCGTCAAAAGGAAAATGCCTCTATCGATGAAGTGTTTAGGAGGATGTTTAGATGTTAAAGAAATTATTAAAGTATGATTTGGAATTTATCTATAAAAATTTGATTATTTTTTACAGTATTTTAATTGTGTGTGCAATTATCAAAAGAATCTTTGACGGGGTGGATAATTCTGCTATATTTGATGTCTTATCCGCTGTGGCGAATGGATTTGTAATCAGTTTTATCTGTAGCTGCATTATCAACACTTTGATGCGTTCTTGGGTTCGTTTCC
>JAZRCJ010000009.1:0-8579 GCA_045659705.1 Faecalimonas sp. | reverse complement strand
GACAATACCATTACGATTAATGCCATAAATGCAGGAACTGCTGAAGTTGCATCGTCCATATCTACTTTTGCAAGGTTCTTCATCATAAGAACACCAACATAGATTAATGCTGGAGCTGTAGCACATGAAGGAATCAATGTAGCTACTGGGCTTAAGAATAAGCAAACTGCGAAGCAAAGAGCTGTCACAACGCTTGCAAGACCAGTTCTTCCACCTGCACCAACACCTGCTGCTGATTCTACGAATGTTGTACATGTAGATGTTCCAAGAACTGCACCTGTTACTGTTCCTACAGAGTCACACAACATTGCTTTGTCAACGTCGATTGGATCTCCGTTGTCATCAAGCATGTTTGCCTGAGATGCTGTACCATATAATGTTCCGATTGTATCAAACATATCAACAAGACAGAAAGTGATAACAAGAACTACTGCGCCGAACACACCGTCAATATGTGGTCCATTAAATGCATTGTTCCATGAGCTTGCTTTGAAAATACCAGATACACCAATTGAACCGAAGTCTTTGAATGACTGTCCGATGTTTCCAAGGTCGAATGATGGTACTGTAAGTGTTGATACATAATAAAGTACTGTCACCACAAGAATACTAATGATAATGTTTCCTTTAACTTTTTTCTTAGCAAGTACTGCAATAAGAACAAGTCCAACGATTGCAAGAACTACTGGGGCCATTGCCTTCCATGCATCCATTGCTGTGAATACACCGATAACTTCGCCTGCTTCATTTGTAATATCTGTTCCAACTTTAGCGATTACTCCGTGGAAATCAAACAACTGTGAAAGTGTGTACTGATTTGCCTGAATAAGACCTACGTTCTGGAAACCAATATAAGCGATAAATAAACCGATACCTGCAGGAATTGCTTTTTTCAAACAATCTGGCATTGCAGTAGCAATGTATTTTCTAAGTCCTGTTACAGAAAGGATTAAGAATACAACGCCTGAAAGGAAGATAATAACCAAACCTGATTGATAACCTTCAACTACGTCCATCTGTGCGAAAAATGCACCTGAAACAAATGTTGTACAGAAGAATGCGTTAAGTCCCATACCACAAGCTTGTGCGAATGGAAGTTTCGCATAAAGTGCCATTAACATTGTTCCGATAAATGCTACTAAGATAGATGCGATATATACAGCGTTCCAGATCTGTCCGAGTGCTGCGCTATCTGCACCAATTGCTGCAAGCCAACCTTCTGCTCCACCTGCTGCAACCTGACTTGGGTTAACAACAACGATGTAGCACATAGCGAAGAAAGTTGTAAGACCTGCAAAGATTTCTGTTCTAACGTTAGAACCTCTTTCTTTGATTTTGAAAAAATCCATTTCTCATTTCCTCCTAAATGAATTAATAAATTAACTGTTTTTTATTTTATCAACATTATCGAAAAAAATCAACTAAACACTCTGCTTTTTTGCATATTTTGTGGAATTTCATCTTTTTTATGCTATAATTGTTACAATATGTAGTATTGGAGGAAAATATATGAAAAAGAAACTAGGCAAAAAATTCTGGTCCTGTATGCTAATCTTTGGTTTGATTGGTCAGGTGGCTTGGGTTGTCGAGAACATGTATTTTAACGTATTTATTTACAAGATGTTTCACGCCACTGCAGCGCAGATTTCCCTAATGGTAAGTACAAGTTCCGTGGCTGCAACCATAACCACCATTTTGATGGGTGCCTTATCCGACAAACTTGGCAAGCGAAAGCTTTTCATCTGTTTTGGTTACCTTGCATGGGGCATCTCGATTTTAAGCTTTGCCTTTATCCGCATGGATATTCTAACTCCTCTGGCAGGAAATGCTTCTGCGGCCCTGTCTTTGGGTATTACCTTGGTAATCCTTATGGACTGTGTGATGACCTTCTTCGGCTCCACAGCAAATGATGCGGCCTACAATGCTTGGATTACGGATTGGGGCAATGACACCAACCGTGGTAAAATCGAAGGCTTTAATTCCATGATGCCACTTGTTTCTATCTTAGTGGTATTCGGCGGATTTATGAGTTTTAATTTGGACCTCTCCGAAAGCTGGACTTTAATTTTTATCATTATCGGCGGCGTTGTTCTTTTCATCGGTATCCTTGGATTCTTTTTCATCGAAGAAGCACCGAAAAGCGTAGAAATCAAAAACGCCTGTGGCCCATATTGGAAAACGGTTCTTTACAGTTTTTCTCCATCAGTTATTCGTAAGAACAAGATTTTATATGCGGTACTTGGCTGCTTTGCATTGTTTGGAATCTCCATTCAGACATATATGCCATATTTGATTTTATATTATGAAAAGTCCTTGCAGATGGCAGACTATGTGCTTATTATGGCACCTGCCATTATCATTGCAGCTGTGATTACGGCTTTCTACGGACGTTTGTATGACTCAAAAGGATTTCAAAAAAGCCTGATTCCTTCTATTTCTATGCTTTTGCTTGGTTATGTTATCTTGTATTTTACCCGCTCTAGTGCACCTGTATTCATCGGTTCTCTTTTTATGATGACCGGCTATATGACAGGAATGGCCATATTCGGTGCTATGATTCGTGATTACATACCGGAAAAGAAATCGGGACAATTCCAGGGGATTCGTATCATCGGGCAAGTCCTAATACCGGGTCTTGTGGGTCCTGCCATCGGTGCTTATGTACTGCGTGATGCAGAAGTGATTGTAAACAACGATGGTACTACTTCTTTCCTTCCAAATGAAGGGATTTGGGCAGCCGCCTTTGTTGTAGGCGCTTTGTTATGCGCGGCGCTAGCTTTGGTATTTCAATTAAGCAAGAAAAAATCACTTTAGGTTCCTTCTCACAGCATTTTATATGCGTTTGGCATATAGAATTGTCTTTTTAATCAATACTATATGCTAGAATTTGATTTGTTTTAATCATTTGAGCATATATAATATTATATGTTACCGATTATATATGCTCAAATTTACAATTCTCCGCAATTTTCAATTAAAAACAAGCGATTTCAACCGATAGATTTATGTTTTGCTCCCAATCTATCTGCTATAGCCGCACAGAATATTATGATTTCGGCATATAGATTTGCTCTTTTACTTATCTTTATATGCTACCATCAAAATTAGACATCAAAAAACCCTGCCTTTCGACAGGGTTAATTATTGCCTTCTTATTTTTTTCTCACAAATCTGATTTTACACACATCATCTCCATTTGCAATGGTTGCCGGAAGCTCAAGTTCGCATCCAAAACTTTCTGCGATTCCTCTGTCTCCGCACATAGCATGATCACAAAGAATCTTAATTTCTTCATCACTACATCCCTGTTTCTGCCAAGCTTTTACCAGCGGACAATAGTGAAAATCGATATCTAAGTTGTCGTCTGTGCAACGCTTAATCTTCATCTCAAACACCCACTGCGCAGCCTTTGAAAATAAAGTCTTTTTCAATCCTTTTAAAGACTCGCCGCCACCTGCCTTTTTACGCAAGTTCGCTCCCTGAAATAACCCGCAACGCTTAATCGCCTCCGGTGCATATTCACTGGAATCAAGTCCTTTCTTTTTTGCCTCATCACAAAGCAGATACATCCACAACGCTCTGTGTTCTAACTGCTCTCTGATTGCCACGATTAATGGATTTTTAATCTTTGGTTCATTTTTGATACTCATTGTACCGTTCCTCCTTTTATTACCTTTACTATGTCTTCTACCTTCTCAGCAATATAGGTCGCTCCGGCAGTTGTTAATTCTTCATAATCTCCATACCCGTATAATACGCCAATGGAATCAATATCAAACTTCTTCGCACCTAGCACATCGTGTTTCCGATCTCCTATCATCAACACGCTAGAAGTATCTGTGATGTGTAAGCTTTCTAGTGCGTATTCGATAACATCATCCTTTTTATTGCGACTCTCGTCCATAGTGGCTCCGGCCACAAAATCAAAATACGTATCAAGCCCAAAGTGCCTTAAGATTTCTTTTGCAAATTCTTCTGGTTTTGAAGTAGCAAGGACGATTCTTTTCTTCATCCCTACAAGTGTATCAAGTAACTCTTTAACGCCTTCATACACTTCATTTTCATATAAACCTTGAGTACGGAAATATTCTCGGTAATACTCTAGCGCCTTCCAACAATCTTCTTCTGAAAATCCATAATATACCGAAAAGGATTCCAGTAACGGTGGTCCGATAAATTTGTATAACTTTGTCCTGTCAGTTTCTTCAATCCCAAACTTTTTCAAGGCATACATAACAGAGTTTGTTATTCCCATTCCCGGGTCCGTCAGTGTTCCGTCTAAATCAAAGAAAATATATTCATATCCCACCATATCTAAAACCTCCAACGGCCTTTCCACCTGTCTAAATTCTTCCTTTCGCCCGCATGGTTGTCTGGTTCCTTCTTTTAGATCCCACACTGCCTGACCCGCCTGCATACCAAAGTCTTCCGCCGCTTCTAGCTCCTGGCTTCCACCGTCTCCGATATAGAGACATTCCTTTGGAAGTACTCCCAGTTCTTTCGCACACCTTCGATAGATTTCGGTGTCTGGCTTTTGCACGCCCTGCTCGTAGGACAATGTAAGAACGTCAAAATAAGAAAACAGACTACTTTCTCGTATCACTTTTGCTTCTTCCGAAAAACAATTACTGATAAGTCCGATCTTAATTCCCTTCTCCTTTAATCCCAAAAGCATAGGAACAATCTCCTTATGGAGATGTGAGAAACATATTTCTGCGGTATAGATTCTCTTTTCTATGACTTTCTGAAAAACCCCTTCATCATAGCAATCGTTTGCCTCTAAAATCTGCGTCAGTGCATCTTCCAAACTGATTTCGCCTGTAGTTCTCTTTGTCCTGGTATCACACCAGATTTCTCGAAACGTTTCTACCGGAATGCCAGTATCTTCTGCCATCTGGGCGCTAAAATATTCCGATGCATAGCCGTGATAATGGGTAATTAACGTTTCATACATATCGAAAATGACTGCTTTTATCATCCTATTTCTCCTTTACACTGCCAGATAAAAATATTCGGTTATCATCTCCGGCGACTCTTTCATACCATGATCTACCCACCATTTAACCGTCTCTACAAATGTAGACACGATATGATTGACCCAAAACTCTTCCGGCAACTTCGGGTTCCTTCGTTCCTCAAACAATACCAACTGACTTGTAGCCAATTGTTTAAGATTGCTTTTAAAATATTGTAAAAACAATTCATTGTTCTGGCAAGACAATAATTTTAAAATATGATTGTCATTGTTTTTAAAATGTTCAAAAAGGTGCAAAAAAACTGGTCTAGGAGCATCGCATTCAAATATATGCTTGTGCGCAACCGGTTCTACGCTTATGGCATCCAACACGTGACAAAACAATTCTCCGCAGAGTTCCTTTAAAAGAAAATCCTTTGTTTCAAAATGGGAATAAAAAGTTGCCCTTCCCACATCAGCACGCTCAATAATCTCTCCCACTGTAATCTGTCCAAAATCTTTTTTAGATAACAATTCAATAAACGCGGCAAATATCGCTTCTCTTGTTTTTCTTTGTCTTCTGTCCATATAGCCTCCATACATTTTTCCAAAAATGTTCCATATCATACATCGTAAGTCTTTTGCTTGTTGCACTTTCCCTCATAGCGCATAGAATAATACTGAACAGTATGTTCGGTAACGAACTTATTGTATCGTGCAAATTTTATGAAGTCAACAGGAGTATGCTATGAAAACAGAAAAAAATATTTTGATTGCTTTTATCTTAAACTTGGGATTTTCCATATTTGAATTTGTAGGGGGTATACTCACCGGAAGTATCGCCATCATCTCCGATGCCATCCACGATATGGGCGATGCCTTAAGCATTGGAATTGCCTTTTTCCTAGAAAAGAAAAGCAAAAAACAGCCTGACGATACATACACTTATGGATACGGAAGATATTCTATCCTTGGTGGTTTGATTACCACATTGATCCTTTTCATCGGTTCTGTGATTGTAATTTATAATTCTATAGTAGGTATCCTAAATCCGAGACCAATTAACTATAACGGTATGATACTCTTTGCAATTATCGGAGTGACTGTAAACTTTTGTGCAGCGTTCTTTACTCGCGAAGGTGATTCACTCAATCAGAAGGCGGTTAACCTACATATGCTGGAAGATGTGTTTGGATGGGCAATTGTACTTGTGGGTGCTATTGTGATGCGCTTTACAAATTTTGCACTCATTGACCCAATTATGTCCATTGGGGTGGCTTTGTTTATCCTAATGCATTCTATAAGAAACCTGAAAGAAGTGTTGGATTTATTTTTGGAAAAGACTCCTCGCGATATAGAGATTGATGAAATCAAAGCGCATGTGTCTGACATTGATGGTGTTATGGATGTGCACCATGTCCACGTCTGGAGTCTGGACGGACATCACCACTACGCTACTATGCATGTGGTGACAGAATCTAACACGCATGAAATCAAAGAGAAAATTCGCGTGGAATTAGAAGAACACGGAATTGGACACGTAACTTTAGAATTGGAATCAGAAGGCGAACATTGCCATGAAAAAGAATGCCGCACAGAGCATGTTGCAATGTGCGGACATCATCATCATTAAAAATCTTCTAACAAATCGGAAATCCGAATTTCCAATCCTTCTAGTACCCCTGACTCTATCACTTCATCGAAGATATACTGGTTTGACCTTTCAGCATTTTCGAAGTTAAATACAGTAGTCATATGCTGTTCGGGATCCACAATCCAATACTCGCGTACACCCGCTTTTTGGTATTGAATCATTTTTGTAATATAATCATGTGAGGAATTGCTCTTAGAAGCAATTTCTATCACCCAGTCCGGTGCACCTATGCACCCCTGTTCTGTCAAAATATCCTTTTTACATACCACAAATACGTCTGGCTGTACGACTGTTTTTCCATCCTCGAACAAATGAACATCCATCGGTCCTGTATACGCATGACATTTCCCTTTCTTGCTCATGATATGCATTTCAATTGTAACCAACAGTTTTGTTACTAAATATTGGTGCACTCTACTTGCACCGGCCATCATATAAAGCTTGCCATTAATTAATTCCGCCCTTGCAAAACTCGAAAGTTTCTCAACATCCGCCTCTTCATATTCCCGTGCAGAATAACCATACGGCGTGGTCTCCTCTCGAACAAGCATCGGCTCCTGATAAATCTCATTATAAGTAAATGGAAGTTTTTCCTTTTTCACCAGAACCTGCTCAATTGCAAGCAACGTAGCATATCTTGGGTTCTGTGTGGCACCAGAAAAAATCTTATTCACCGTACTAACCGGAACACTGGAAAGTTCGGAAATCTCTTCATTTGTAAGTCCTGCTTCTTTTTTTAATTTCTTGAGATCTTCCACATTCATATCCATTGCCTCCTTTTTTCTTATATGGATATTATATTCCATTTTTGGATATTTTTCAATTCATATTGTCCATTTTTGGATATTTTTCTCGTTTTCAATTGGATGACAATATTTACATAGCATGAGTGTCATTCAAACAACAGTGAAATAGCACGAACGCTCACCTCGAATTCGCTTCGCAAAACGAACGTGCACTTCGAAAACACTTCGTGTTTCCTCAGTGTTCGTTTGCACTCACATTTCAAAATAAAAACACGGACATTTACAAGTACACTTGTATTGTCCGTGTTTTTATTTTTGCACGTTCGATGCTTATTCGTTCATGTTTGCCAATTTGGCAGCCTGGTCTGCTGCTATTAGGCTATCGATAATTTCGTCTAAGTCTCCATTCATTACATTATCAATCTTGTATAATGTAAGTTTGATTCTATGTTCAGTTACACGTCCTTGTGGGAAGTTGTATGTTCTGATTTTTTCTGAACGGTCACCAGTTCCAATTTGGCTTCTTCTTGCTTCTGCTTCTGCAGATTGTTGTTTTTCTAATTCTAATTCGTATAACTTAGCACGAAGTAAACGGAACGCTTTTTCTTTATTTTGTAATTGTGATTTTTCTGTTTGGCTGTAGATTACGATACCTGTTGGGTAGTGAGTTAAACGTACAGCTGAGTCAGTTGTGTTAACGCATTGTCCACCGTTACCTGAAGCACGCATTACGTCGATACGAATATCTTTTTCGTCGATTACTACGTCTACTTCTTCAGCTTCTGGCATTACCGCTACTGTGATTGTAGATGTATGGATACGTCCGCCTGATTCTGTTTCAGGAACACGTTGTACACGGTGTACACCACTTTCATATTTCATTCTTGAGTAAACGCCTTGTCCGCTTACCATGAATACTACTTCTTTGAAACCGCCGATTCCGTTTTCACTTACAGAGATAAGTTCTGTTTTCCAACGTCTGCTTTCTGCATAGTGTACGTACATACGATAAACTTCTGCTGCGAATAAAGCAGATTCATCTCCACCAGCACCTGCACGAATTTCAACCATGATGTTCTTATCATCGTTAGGGTCCTTTGGAAGAAGTAAAATTTTAAGTTCTTGTTCTAATTCTTCAACGCGTTTCTTTGACTCATATAATTCTTCTTTTGCAAGTTCACGCATTTCTTCATCAGATTCCATCTCAAGCATTTCTTCGCTATCA
>JAZRCJ010000008.1:0-1794 GCA_045659705.1 Faecalimonas sp. | reverse complement strand
AAATAACAGTGCAGATACTTCGGTCAGATTATTTGGGAGTTTACTGATTTATTTCTCAGACTTTCACCTGCATAGAGTTTTTTGATTCCTTCTTTTGCTGGAACAATAAATAGATAACCATATAGGCCATACATACAAGCTGGCCAACAACCCCACAATCAAAACAGGGGTTGCGTTATAGCATCTTGGGGAAAGGAGGTTATTATGCCTATGGAGTTTGAAGAAGTCAAGGATAAGCCATTCATGACAACAAAAGAAGCTGCTGCATTTACCGGGATCGGAGAGCATACACTTCGCCGATTAGCAAAAGATGTAGGATATGAAATATGCTTCTATGTTGGAGATAAGCTCATGTTTAAAAGAAACAGCTTGGTCGCTTATCTTGAAAATTGCGAAGAACTATGAACATACAAATACTGGACGAAAGATTTGCTTTATGCTATCCTATATGTATGCATTCGGCATCTTTCGTTCAATTTTTTAGAAGGAGGAAACATTAAATGTCACCCAGTAGTCGGAAAGACAGTAAGGGGCGCGTACTTCGAACGGGAGAATGTCAACGTAAAGACGGAACGTACGAATACCGTTATAAAGAACCGGAAACGAATAAACGCCGTTCTGTGTATGCACCTACACTGAAAGAATTACGAGAAAAAGAAACACAAATTTCTCGTGAAATAGAACGCGGTGTAAGATACCATGAAGGTAATATTACCGTTGCCGAACTTATGAAACGTACCTTAGAGCTAAAAAAGAACTTACGCAAATCTACCCAATATCACTACACCACTGCCCTGGCTACGTTCTCAAAATATTCTCTGGCAAACATGAAAATCCGGGAAGTCAAAGCTACTGATTGCAAAAATTTCGTAGTACAAATGCAGGAAGATGGATATGCCTATGGCACTATCAACACAATTGTAGCGATGTGCAAAGAAGCATTCAATGCAGCAGTAGATGATGATTTGATTTTCAAGAGTCCATGGAAATTTAAGTTGAGGAACGTCATCAAAGACGAAACAGTTAAGAAAAAAGGTCTCACTACTGAAGAAACCAAAAATCTGATTGATCTTCTGTACACAGATGTTGTTTCTATGCGATACAAAGATGTAGTACTGTTTCTCTTGGAAACCGGAATGCGAATTGGTGAGTTTTGCGGACTAACAGTTGCAGATTTCGATTTTGACAACAGACAGGTTGTTATCGAGCGTCAGTTGGTAAGAGATGAACACGGAAACATGTACATCGCTCCTCCAAAAACGGAAGCAGGCAATAGAACAATTTGGCTTACTGATCTTGCCATCGAAAGCGCAAAAAGTCTTATTGCCTGCAGGAATCCGTCCAATGTGAAAGAGTTATCTGTGGATGGGTTAACTGGATTTCTTACGCTCACACCAGAAGGTTCACCTAAGTGTCCATACTTGTATGTGCAAGCATTTCGTAAAATGAAAAACCGCTACACCAAACGGTTTGGAGCCCAGATTGTCCTTACCCCTCATATTCTACGGCACACTTTTGCGACGAGGGCCAGCGAGGCAGAATTGACAATCAAAAGTCTTGTTTACGCAATGGGTCATACAACAGCACAAATGTCTCTAGATCGATATGCGGACAACTCTTCTGAGCATACCTCGAAAGAAATGCAGCAGAAATTTAGCGTTGGTCTCACAGCTGTTAACTGATGCTCTATACCACTATTTACGCCACATTTTACGCCAAACCCGGAAAATCGCGGTGTAAAGATATGCTTTGATGTGACAATCAATGATAAGCAAAATCAGTCAGCCAACAGAG
>JAZRCJ010000007.1:0-7537 GCA_045659705.1 Faecalimonas sp. | reverse complement strand
CCTCCTTTTCAAAAACCGAAACGTTTCGGTTTTTCTTGATTATAGAATAATACACTTTCCTTACTCTGTCAAGTTCCACCCAAATTCTTCATAATAAAAATAAATTTTCAACTTAGAACCATCAAAAATGGGAAGTGGCACTATGCGCCAATTCCCATAGACAAATTCTCTTTTACTAGTTTTGACAAACTACACTCATTGTTTCTCTTGCAAAATCTGTCACAGACAAATTCTGTATATCTGCGACATTTGTTCCGGTTACTACGACTGTCTTTTCTTCTCCCGGCTCCAAATCAAAATAATTATCTGAAAATACATAGCTCGCATTATTATGAAAACGTAAGGTTATTCCTTTTGCAAAACGATTTGCTTTAAACGTTACAAGCAATTGATTTTCTTTCTGTTTCACATCATAAATATAATCGCTTTCAAAAGTATATCCACTCCACATGTTGTAGGAATAGACAGTCGTATATGCTTCTCCATTTAAAATTCCTTTTGCATACAGATATGTATTCGGCTTTTTAAAGTTTTCCACAATCTCTTCAAAGAACACATCATTCATCCCTACATAAATTTGAATGTTTCGATTCCAAAGAACCTGTCCATTCAAATCTTTCATTCCGAACTCAACAGCACCTCTTAACTCCTTGCAAGTATCATTGATAACGCATACTTTTGTATGATAATCCAATGTCTGCACAAAGGTTAAAAGAATCGGTGCAAACGAGCGTTTCATCTGATAATAGACTTGTTTGGGCTCGCAATAATAATCTACAACCGACCAATTCCCAGATGGCCAACAATCGGAGTACATCCAGTTCATAAATCCCCATGTCTTCCCCTTGTTACTTCTTGCATACTCCAGTTCTGCACGCATCACTTCCGCATGTGCTGTCATTCCCTTACAGATAAAGTCTTCTATGTTCTTGCATACTCCATATAATGCTGTTGCGTATTGTTTCTGCCTCTCAGCAAACGGAACAACCACTTCTGCGTACGGATTATCCATCAACCTGTCATCCCAGTATTCGTTCATTGGCCATATCTTATCGGCCGGGAACATTTTCTTTACGGATTCTAATGAACCTGGTCCCATCACTGCACATTCGGATACAAAAGAAGCAACTGTACTGCTCACAAAATCTCGATACTTATGAATGCCTTTCTGCAAACTCACCTCAAAGGAACTGGTATGTGAATCTCCGGAAGTAGTTTCGTTTCCCAAATCATTCATACCAAATGGACTTTGTTTAACATATGGTCTGCTCTCGTCTAAATTCGTAATCAGCCCTCGAAGTATAACCTCCATAAAATAATCACCATGGGACGGCTGCTTACAAAGCGTTCCCACTTTCTCATTACCACCACTCCATAATACAATACACGGATGGTTGCGAAGTCTCTTGATTTGATAAATGATTTCCTTGCTAACATTTTCAACAAAATCTGATCTGTCTTCCGGAATATCTGCACAGGCAAACATCATGTCCTGCCATACCATAATTCCGAGTTTGTCACAAATCTCATAGAAAGCATCGTCTTCATAGACGCCACCGCCCCAGACACGCAACATATTAAAGTTACCTTGTTTCGCAAGTGTCAGTAGTTTTTCATTTTTCTCTCTGGTTGCTTCTCCTATAAAACATTCTATTGGAACCCAATTAGAACCCTTTGCAAATACAGGTACACCATTTACGATAAACTTGCACTCTAATCTATCTTCTGCAACTGGCTTCTTTGATAGGCAGACCTCTCGAATGGCAAACTTTCCTTCCTTACAATCAAGTATCTCATTATCTCGCAGAAGCTCGACTTTGTAGGAATACATTGGTTGTTCTCCATATCCGGAAGGCCACCAAAGTTCCGGCTTTGGAATCTTAAAATTTGCAAAATTATTTTTATTCTTTACCGATTGTTCATATGTAATAACATTGTCTGCAGAAAGTTCTTCATTCGGTCTAACTGCTACACGATAACGCAAGACGGTGTTCAATGAATCTTCATCTACATCCTCGATTATCTTTCCATAATAATCTCTCATCGGTTTCGTATCATAATTCAATTCTACATTTATCTGAACATTTCCGTCTATATAGGAACGATAACTAGTGTCAACAATACGATGTTTACTAACACCCATAAGCCACACGGCTCTATAAATTCCATATCCCGGTAAGTTTGGCGCCCAATCCCATCCAAAATGGCATTGCGTTTTTCTGATAAATGAGCGCTCCGTATTAAAGATTCCAAAATGACCGTCTGTATCTATTTCGGCCATTTTCTTTTTGGTGGAAATCATACGCACTTCTAGAACATTATCTGTCCGTTTTACATATTCTTTCACATGAAATTCGTATTGTAGGAACATATTCTGTGTTCTGCCTAATAGTTTCCCATTTAATACAATTTCTGCAAAAGTATCAATCCCATCAAAAGTCAAGAGTATCTCATCCTCATTAAAAATCTGCTCATCCACATCAAACATGGTCTGATATACAAAGTCAGACTCAATAATCCAACCCAATTCCTGATGGTTGATTCCATAATAAGGTTCCTTAATTACTCCTGCCCGATGTAAATCAGCTGTAATATCTCCCGGTACTTTTGCTGGAGCAAAATGACCATTGTTATATTCTATCTTCCAGTTGTTATCTAATCTCTGTCTCATGCTGTATCCTTTCGCAGATCAAACTACTTTTCTCTCTATCTACAATAAGTCTTCCTTGATGCTAACAAAGCGCTCTGACTTTCTTGATTCTTCCGCAGCGTAAACGCAAAGATGACCATTTACGGAATCTTCGATAGATGTAATAGAAATCGAACTTTTATCTCCGTTCAGATAGCGCACCAAATCATGCATGATTGCATAATCTCCACCGCTGTGTCCACCATCTTTTGCATTGCTGATTGGATGAACATCTATCGTTTCTGTTTTTCCCATAAGGGCATCTCTTGCGTAGGTGCGGAGTGTGATTTCATTTGTTTCCAATACACCTTCAATCTCGCCCAACGTACCTACAATGTGGATAAATCTGCTGGCGCTAGTAGATCCTCCTACCATATTAAAGGTTGCGAGAGATCCATTTTCAAAACCAATAATCAGATTCTGTCTGTCAACAATGTCACCGCCACAGGTATATGCACATTTTCCATAAATATCCTGCTTTAAGAACTCTGCCTTTTCTTCATCGGTAATCTCATCCAACGGTTTATTTAGTCTATCCCACACTAGAAAATCAAAAGCATTCTTTTCCAGATATAAATCTAGCGCCGAATACGGACAATTTTTCTCGTGCTTGCACTGATAACAATACTCCGTTGCCCCTTCCGGTGCATTTTGCGGAATGAATTTAGAACGACTTCCTAAGCTTGCAACTTTTTCCGGCACAGATGCGTTGTTTAACCAGCAAATGAGGTCCAAATCATGACATGATTTTGCAAGCAAAAATCCAGAACCACAAGCTTCTTCTGAATTCCATTTTCCTCTTACATAAGAACTCATGAAGTGCGGACGACAAACATGCTCATTGAGTTCCATTGTCACAATATCTCCGATTGTGCCGGCATTGAGTAATTCCTTTATCTTGCGATAAAACGGTGTGTAGCGAAGCACGTGACACACAAATACCTGTGCACCTTTTTCTTTTGCAAAACTTTCAATTTCTCTTAACCGCTCTACATTTGGAACAATTGGTTTTTCCATCAACATGTCATATCCAGCATTTAATATTTGCATCGCTGTTTCATAATGATATTGGTCCATTGTTGCGTTAATCACAAAATCACACGCAATCCCACTTGCTACAAACGCGTCAAAGTCATGGAACAGACAATCATCGCTGAGACCATATCTCTTTTGTGCTTCCTGTAATTTAAAATCATTTGGGTCAATCACTGCTGCAACCCCAAGTTCCAAAGGCTCGTCTAATGAATAATTGGCATAGATTTGCCCTCTATTTCCATAGCCAACAATGGCTGTCATAAGTTTTTTCATACCTTGCTCCTTCTCTATTCATTTTATCAAAAGGTTAATTTTACTTTTATAATAATTAGGTGCATATTTTAAAACTACAAACTGATGGTTTCCTGTATCATTTTTTTCAAAATAATTTGCACCTGTAATTCTATCTACCCTTGCAGTTCCCTTTACAACATCATATCCAGCCACAGCCTCGTCTCCGGTAACAGCAAGTTCTACAAGCATCGGATCCCATGAGTTTCTGCCATTATATGACCCATATTCGCACATTGCCCGATAAAGATAATCGCCCTTGTCAAGTTCGTCTCCGGTTATGACTTCCACTCCAACCTCGAATCCCAAAAAAGTAATCGGCACGGGACATAGTCGGCAAACAGCCTCCGACGCATCTCTAGCACGCTGGTTTCTTGCAAAATTATTCTCAACGCCTCCATCTTCATCCCATTTCCCTGCCATAATCCAGATTTTAGAAACCTTTTCTTTTATCAGTTCTATACCGGATTTGTCAGAGATATCATCAGGAACGCTTTGTAACACATTCGCAAGTACCTGCAAATAACCAATCTCTATGATGTCCAACTTTTCATCACTTTCAGCCAACATTCGTCGGTAGAGTCGTACGCCTTCCTCCGCGTCATCGTTAGAAAGATAATCTACCGCATATTCCTTTAGATAATTCTGATAGGTCGATCTACCCTCAAAATCTGTCGCTTCTCTATCAATTCCTATCGGAATATTTTTAACATTCTCTAGTTTTAAAAATCCATCTAAAGATGGTACTGAAAATTCGTTACACACGTTGATGGCGATAGCCTTAAGATTGATTCTTCCTTCCTTATGTGCTCTTGCCAGAATCCGAACTGCAATCACATCATCGCAATCATCCCACCAATCGGTACCGAGAATATATCCTTTCATAACACTATCTTAGTTCCTTTGCAATTTCATTTTTACTTTTTGATCAGTGGCATACATATTACATATGTATTGGAATCATTAAAATAATACGGTTCTGTGGAATATCCGCTGGCACAGAAAATGTGGGTCGGATTCCCTTCCTTGTCAAATAAGATGTTCGGTCTTTCCAGATTTCCCTGGAGCGTCACTCTGCCATCCTGCCAGTGTACTTCCCTGGTATAAACGGTTGGATTTTCCGGAAGTTCAAAATGAATACAGTCATCACTTTCCGCATAGAATCCGCCTCCATATTGTCCCGTAATACCTGTAGCCGGATCCACACAATTATCCTTCGCCACAATACAGAATTTCTCTTTCTTTTTGTCATACCAGATAAACGGATCTTCCATGTCATATTTTGTTCCCGGAAAATGTAAAATCGGTTCGTCAGAAATACGCTTGAATTCCCCATCCGGTCTGTCTGCTACTGCAATACCAAACTGCAACGGGTCATTAATCGAACGTCTTGATTTGTAAATCATATATGTTTTTCCATCTGGCAAAATGGTAACGGAAGGATTGGTTGTAATGGTGCAATCCCAATATCTACAATCACGTGGTTCTAAAAGAGGGGTATCGCATCTTACAAACTCTCCATTGATATCATCTGCCACTGCAACTCCGATTCGTTTTCTGTTCCATGCTTCAAGAGCATAGTGCTCTGATATTTCATGCATGTTGTTCGGAATCTTCCCTCCATAGGTGCACCCCATATAATAAAGATAAAACTTTCCGTTATATTCTTTCACGAAAGGATTGTGCGTGTTCATTCCGTCAAAATATTCTCTTCCTCTACGCGGAAGCACTACTCTTTTAAAATGATATGGACCTTCCGGTCTGTCAGATACAGAATGAACAATTTCACTGTTAAACACCCAGTTCCATCCAAATCCCTTATTAAAATCCCATCTGGATGTAAACATATGGTATTTGCCGTCTACCTCAATAACCGAAGAATCCCACAGATAGTGATTTTCAAATTCTAAAGCCTTTACGGCTTTTCCTGTTTTATAACCAAAGTTGTTTGCCATGATTCTTACCTCGTGTAAAAAATTTCCTTATATACGAATAGGGCTGACGGGCAGCCCTATTCATTATAACATTTTAAAAACTAATATACTACTAATACCGCTTCACCAGCTGCTAAAGTCATATTAAATGTACCTGTATGTTCTGCTTCCACACCTTGATAAATTGTGGTAGATTTTACAGTATCTCCCAGTGTAACAGTAATTGTATTATCACCTTTATCGCTAAAGTTTACAATATACATTGCGTGTTTGCCTTCATACTCACCAGATTCAATTTCAAAACAACCCGTAAATGCTCCATATTCTGCATTGTTTGAAGAAACAGTCGCTCCTTCATAAGAAGTATGGATGTCATTTGTAAATTTCTCAGATGTGAACAAACTCTTTTTCATGCTGATAGACATAATATTCTCTACTGCAGACGAAGTTGCAACGCCACCAGTTGACATGAATCCTTTATTCGTCGCATGTAACAGAATATCATCAACAGCCGCAACCTGCGTGTTTGCATTCTTTGACCAATCAGCAAATTTGGTTTTATTTCCATCTTTGTCAACCATACCATTTGCACAACTTCCATCTGCATAAGTTTTAAGAGCTTCTGCCTGTACCAATGTGAAGTACTCAAGTGACTTAGAACCAAATGCAAGACCTATATTGGCCATCCATTTCATATGTGCCTCACCAAATTGACTATTTACATTATTCTCGTTACTTGCCGTACTTTGAACAAAAGTTCTAAGCGGAATATTATTATTTTCTGCAACCTTTTTTGCCAATGCAAGGTTCTTAAAGAACAGTGGAATCTCGTCGTTATCCTTAACTCCATTTCCTTCTACAATAAACGGATAGGATGTAAAACTCAAGAAATCCAAATCATAATTATCTACCATGCCCTGCAGATAGTTATAATATCCATATAGCATATAACATCCGGCTTCACTATTATATCCATTATATAAAAGATTTTCATCACCACCGCAAGCATTAGACCATCCTTCGTAACCCGCCGCAGCAATTGCTTGCGCGACAGAACTATAGGTACCTACTTCATCATGCTCTTTCCAAATTCCTACATTTGGATAATCGCTTGCTTTTGGTTCGTCAACAATAAACAATCCTGCAAAAGACTGATAACCCTTGTAATTAGCTACCGCGCTCTCTACCGTATCAACAGTTGCTGTTCCACCGCTTGCGCCAAGATTAAACAACCGTTGATCACGTACAGTAACTGTTAGACCGTACTTCTGCGCATAACTTAATTCTGAATATACTCTATAACGGTCTAGGGCATCTTCTGAGTACCACATATCAGATTCAATGATGTGATTCACACCGGTTGCTTTGATCTTTTCATAGGTCGCATCCTCAATGAGCGAAGCAGTTGGACTGAAAAATCCTGAGATTTTCATAACATCTGCATCAGTCTGATAGATTCCTAAAAGCATATCCTTAATATCGCTGACATCATTTGCCTCCACTTTACCATCATAGTTCGTGTCGCATAAGCGAGTCTCATACCCCTCTCCGTATGCCTCATATGTTGTCTTACCGGTCTGTTTCATTT
>JAZRCJ010000006.1:0-1778 GCA_045659705.1 Faecalimonas sp. | reverse complement strand
TAAAAAATAAACTGCATAATAGGACATTGCTCATTCATACAGTGATAATAGCAAATCAAACAGGAGGGGATCCCTTTGCTATTAGAGCTGATGAAACAGTTGGTGTGTCTGACAGGATATATCAGTCAAAATGCGTTTCCGCAACCGTTGGAAGAACATGATGAAGCGGTGTGGGTGAGGCGACTGCAAGAAGGGGATATGGAGGCCAAAGAAGTGCTCATTCAGCACAATCTTCGCTTGGTGGCACACATTGCAAAGAAATTTGACAACGTGGCAGAAGACCAAGACGATTTGATTTCTATCGGAACCATTGGGTTGATTAAAGCGATCAATACATTTAATCCCGAAAAGAAAGCAAAGCTTGGCACTTATGCAGCCAGATGTGTGGAGAATGAAATCTTGATGTACATTCGGGCACAGCGTAAACACAAATGCGAGATTTCGTTAAATGAGCCTATTGGTACCGATACGGAAGGAAATCAGATTAGTTTGCGCGATGTTTTGGGTACGGAAGGGGATATGGTAGCAGAAGAAGTAGAGCAAAATTGTGAATACTTAAATCTGCTTGGCCATATGCATTGCTTAACCCAGCGAGAGCAAAAAGTAATTGCATTGCGATATGGTTTGACAGGCGAAGAAGCCTTTACGCAAAAGGAAGTAGGAGCACAACTTGGAGTGTCTCGCTCTTATGTCAGTCGGATTGAAAAAAAGGCTTTGGAAAAGCTAATGCACGCGATAAAATTGCGGGAATAATGCGGGATGTCCCGAAATTCTCCTTGCGTTATGGCAATATTTATGCTATGATAAAAACAACCGAAGAAACGTTTGCAGAAAGAGTGGGATATCCCACTCTTTCTTGTTTATCTATCACAAAATGGTGACTAGAGGCGGCAGTGTTTTAACATGTTTGAAGTCGTGTGAGTAAATACAATTTGATTCGGAGTGGAGGTGAGACAGATGGGGAAAATCGAAGATAAAATCTGGCAGATGGCAGAGCCATTAGTAGTGGAAAATGGCATGGAATTGATTGAGGTTGAGTACGTAAAAGAAGGTGCCGAATGGTATTTGCGTCTGTTTCTTGACAAAGAGAGCGAAACAGGGATTGACCTTGACGATTGCGAGCTGATTAGCCGTGCGTTGAGTGATTTGCTTGAGGTAGAAGACCCAATTACACAGGCATATCGTTTAGAAGTGTCTTCACCAGGGATTGAACGTCCGTTGAAACGTACCAAAGACTTTGTACGATTCAGAGGCGAAAAAGTACAGGTGAAAACCTTTAGCGAAGTAGAAGGCAGAAAACAGTTTATTGGTATTCTGGGGGAAACTACAGAAGAAAACGTAACATTAGATGTAGATGGTTTGGTTGTTCAGATTCCGAGAGATAAAATCAGTAAAGCGAATCTGGTTTGGGAGTTCTAATTAGGGGGAATAGGAAAAGTGAGTAATGAATTGTTACAGGCGTTACATGACTTAGGAAAAGAAAAAGGGATTGCACCGGAAGTAATTATGGAAGCTGTGGAGGCTGCGCTGATTTCTGCGTACAAAAAGAACTTCGGGGCAACACAGAATGTACAGGTTGCTGTAGATCAGGTAACCGGTGATTTCCATGTATATACCGTGTACGATGTTGTAGAAACTGTAGAAAATGATAAAACAGAAATTTCTTTAGAAGCAGCTCGCAAATTGCTGCCAACTTACGAAATCGGTGATGTTGTAACTGAAGAAGTAACCCCAAGAAATTTTGGCCGTATTGCAGCACAGACAGCGAAACAGGTAGT
>JAZRCJ010000005.1:0-8214 GCA_045659705.1 Faecalimonas sp. | reverse complement strand
ACCGATAGCTTTAGCTGCACCTGTTGAGTTAGGAACGATTGAGCAAGCTGCTGCACGAGCTCTTCTTAAGTCTCCCTTTGGATGTGGACCATCTAATGTCATTTGGTCACCTGTGTAAGCATGAACTGTTGTCATGATACCGCTTTGGATTGGAGCGAAATCGTTAAGAGCTTTAGCCATTGGTGCTAAACAGTTTGTTGTACAAGAAGCTGCAGAGATAATTGTATCTTCAGCTGTCAATGTTTCGTGGTTTACATTGTAAACGATTGTTGGAAGGTCGTTTCCTGCTGGTGCAGAGATAACAACTTTCTTAGCGCCTGCTGC
This sequence comes from Faecalimonas sp., assembly GCA_045659705.1. GTDB lineage: Bacteria > Bacillota > Clostridia > Lachnospirales > Lachnospiraceae > Faecalimonas. The sequence goes on along the minus strand of JAZRCJ010000005.1, from coordinate 7,890 downwards.
GATGTGTGCAGAAGCTTTTTCTTTTGATGTAAAGAAACCTGTACATTCTAATACTACATCTACTCCAAGGTCTCCCCATGGAAGATCTGCTGGATTTCTCTGAGCATAGATTTTGATTTCGTGTCCATCAACAACGATAGCATCTTCTTTAGCTTCTACTTTGTCTGCTAAAGCATATCTACCTTGAGCTGAATCGTATTTTAATAAGTGAGCTAACATTTTAGGATTTGTTAAGTCGTTGATTGCAACTACTTCATATCCTTCTGCTCCGAACATCTGTCTGAAAGCAAGACGTCCGATACGGCCAAAACCATTAATTGCTACTTTTACTGCCATGATTAAATTCCTCCTAAAATTTCAATAATTTATTCTTTGCTTCATAGCATCTATAGTGATATTTCTTAAAGATTGTTAAGAAATCATCAACCCACGTAACATTGTACTAAAAACAGTACAAAAATTCAAGTCTTTTTTCATTTTTATGGAAGTTCCATAAAAACAGGCTCTCTTTTGCGAAATTCTGTGTAAAATTTGAACCCACATTCCTTTAAAACAGCGCTTACCCTATGAAAATCATAAGCTACATGTTCAGGTATGTGTGCGTCAGAACCTATGGTTATCATCTCTCCTCCAAGCTCTTTGTAGCGCTTTAAAATTTCCGTATGAGGATGAGCAAAAGGAAGTCCGTATTTCCAACCACCTGTGTTAAACTCAAGTCCCTTGTTGTTTTGGATTAAAACCTTAAGCACCTCATCAACCATTTCCATATAATCTTTCGGACGATATGACACTTCCCGAGCCTTCGCATATCGCACAACATAATCCATATGTCCGAGGGCATCAAAGTCTTCACATTGTTTTAGGTTTTCTAAGGTCACTTCAAAAGCACGATGATATCCTTTTTCATCTGTCATTTCACCGCCAAAAAATTTTCCGCCATGTGGGTCTACCCCATCTAAAATATGAACGGAGCCTATGATATAATCAAACGGATAGGTGGTCGCAATTTTCTTATACGTTTCTCCCAAATGTGTTTGCAAGCCAAACTCTATTCCCATGAGAACTTCTATACGGTCTTTATATACTTCTTTCAGTTGTTGTATTGTCTGAACATACCTGTCCAAATCAACTTCGAATTCCCCTTCACATGTAGGATTCGGCCAATCCAAATCTTCATGGTCCGTAATACAAATGGTCTTTAATCCTTTTTTTATTGCCCCCTCTATCATTCCCTCTGGTGTGCAGGTCGCATCAGAAGAGAAATTCGTATGCATATGAAAATCAGCTTTCATCTACTTTCCTCCTATTATTGTACCGCCGCCAAGCACATACTCTCCATCGTAAAATACAACTGCCTGTCCCGGTGTTATGGCACGTTGTGCTTCTTCGAACTCGCAGATGATTTCATCTTCTGTCACTTTGCGGATAATGCACCATGCACCTTTGTGGTTATATCGTATCTTTGCCCACACTCGAATAGGCTCTTTTACATCCTCCACTGACATAAAATTCAATTTGTTTGCTCGGACTATATAGGACATGGAATCTTCGTTGTTACCTATAACCACTTCGTTTGTCTCCGGACGAATTTCTAAAACAAACGCAGGATAGCCAAGTGCAAGTCCCAAGCCTTTTCTTTGTCCCACCGTGTAATGGGTGATCCCTTTATGTTTTCCGAGAATCGTGCCATCCAGGGTAACAAAGTTTCCTTCTGGAATTTTCTTCGTGGTTGTCTGTTCAATAAAACCGGCATAATCTCCATCTGGTACAAAGCAAATATCCTGACTATCCGGTTTGTTTGCCACTCGAAGATTGATTTTCTCTGCAATATCTCTTATTTCTTCCTTGCTGTACTCACCCACCGGCATCAATGTTCGTTTTAATTGCTCTTGTGTAAGATTGTACAGTGCATAGGTTTGGTCCTTTGCAAGGGTCGCCGAGCGCCTCAAACTATATCTCCCGTTAGGCAGCTGTTCTATTCTTGCATAATGTCCTGTGGCGATATAATCTGCCCCGATATCCAGGCTTCGCTTCAGAAGTGCCTCCCATTTCACATATCGATTGCAGGCAATACACGGATTTGGCGTACGCCCATTCAAATATTCATCAATGAAATATTCGATAACATGCGCTTTAAATTCATCTTTGAAATTCATTACATAATATGGAATTCCTAAGTCTGCTGCAACTCTCCTCGCATCATCCACTGCCGAAAGACCACAACAACCACCGTTTTCTTCCTGCACGTTCGTATCTTCATCCTGCCAGATTTGCATGGTAATTCCAATCACGTCATACCCCTGCTCTTTTAGCAGATATGCAGCCACAGAAGAATCTACACCACCGGACATCCCAACTACTACTTTTTTCTTTTCCATCTGATACCTCTAGTATTCTTCCTCTTCTTCCTCTTCGTGAATATCACTCTTTGGTTTTTCCAAACCTTCTATTTTTATATTATGCTTTTCTGCATAATCCCAAAGTGCTGCATGAATGGCTTCCTCTGCCAACAAAGAACAATGCACTTTCACCGGTGGCAATCCGTCAAGGGCTTCCATAACTGCTTTATTTGTTACTTTCATAGCTTCGTATATGGTCTTTCCTTTTACTAGTTCCGTTGCCATACTACTTGTAGCCACTGCAGCGCCACAACCAAAAGTTTTGAACTTTACATCTTGAATCACTTGATTTTCATCGATATCAAGATAAATTCTCATAATATCTCCACACTTTGCATTTCCTACGGTTCCTACACCGCTTGCATCTTCAATTTCTCCTACATTTCTTGGATTCTGAAAATGATCCATTACTTTTTCTGTATACATACTCGCATCTCCTTTTACTGTTGCTTTCTTATAAAATCTTCATATAACGGCGACATGCTTCGAAGTCGCGCTACAATTTCTTTCAAACTTTCTATTACAAAATCAATCTCTTCCTTTGTGGTCTCATCACTGAGTGTCAAACGTAAAGACCCATGGGCGATTTCATGTGGTAACCCAATGGCTAAGAGTACATGTGACGGGTCTAGTGAGCCAGACGTACATGCGGAACCACTGGATGCGCAGATGCCTTTCATGTCTAACATGATTAACAACGACTCACCCTCTATAAATTGGAAACTGAAATTTGCATTGTTTGGCAAGCGGTCTGTTCTATGACCATTTAACTTCGTATACGGAATCTCTTCCATCACTCGCTCTATCAAATAATTTCGAAGTGCTGTTTCTTTTTCTGCGCGTTCATTCATCGTTCTCACAGCCCGTGAGACCGCTGTTCCAAGACCTATAATTCCCGGTACATTTTCTGTTCCTGCACGGCGCCTTCTTTCCTGTCCGCCTCCGTGTACAAAAGAGCGAATCTTCACTCCCTTTCTGATATATAAAAATCCAATTCCTTTTGGTCCATTTAACTTGTGTCCACTAGCACTGAGCATATCAATATGACACGCATTCACATCAATCGGAACTTGTCCAAAAGCCTGCACCGCATCTGTGTGGAATAACACACCGTGTTCTTTGGCTATTTCCCCAATCTCTTTAATCGGTTGGATTGTGCCGATTTCATTGTTTGCATACATTACGGAAATGAGAATGGTTGTCGGTCTGATGGCTGCTTTCAAATCTTCAAGTTTTACCTTTCCGTCTTCATCCACATCCAGATATGTGACTTCAAACCCCTGTTTTTCCAAATATTCGCCCGTGTGCAAAATGGCATGATGCTCAATCTTTGTTGTAATAATATGATTACCTTTTTCCTTATAAGCCTCTGCTGTTGCTTTAAGCGCCCAGTTATCAGACTCTGAACCACCTGCTGTAAAATAGATTTCCTCTGTGTTTGCACCCAATGCATTTGCAATCACTTCTCGCTGCTGAGTAATTGCCTGCTTATTTTTAGATGCAAAACTATATACACTGGATGGATTTCCAAAGTTTTCCGTAAAATACGGTAGCATCGCCTCCACTACTTCAGGAGCAGTCTTTGTTGTAGCTGCATTATCCAAATATATTACCTTATTCATAATTGCCTCCTAATTACCACACTTTTTATGCGCTGTTGTATTTGTATTTACTGTTTTGCTTTCTTCTACTAATTGTTTGATACTAATCTCATTAACCGTCTGATTAATACTATCATTAATTCGTTGCCACACATACTTTGTGACACATCCTCCTGCCGCTTCGCAGGAATCTGTTTCATGAAACGCCGCACATTCTACCGGTTCTAGATTCCCTTCTAATGCACGAAGGACATCACCCACAGAAATCTGAGACATATCTTTTGCAAGCACATAACCTCCGCCTGCACCTCGAATGCTTTTTATTAAATCCGCTTTCTTTAATAAAGCCATTAACTGCTCCAAATATCGTTCTGATATTCCCTGTCTCGTAGCAATGCTATTAATGGAAACCGGCTCTATTTCACTAAATTGTGCTACATCTATAAGTGCTCTTAATCCATATCTTCCTTTTGTTGATATCTTCAAATTTATCACCTTCTTCAAGTTGATTTTTAATCCCTAGCGTTTTACTAGGATTTCTTCTTTTCGTAGGATATCATTCCTTCTATGTTCTGTCAAGGTGCTACTATGAATATCTTATAAAAATAGTGTAAAAACCGGTGAAACTATGACAAAGACACAATCTTTAATAAAAGGAACCTTTATTCTTACGCTTACTGGATTTGCAACTCGTATTATCGGCTTCTTCTATCGTATATTTTTAAGTCATGCTTTTGGCGAGGAAAGCGTGGGATTATACCAACTTATTTTTCCCCTTTATGCCCTTTTATTTTCTTTGACCTGCGCCGGTTTTCAAACAGCCATTTCACGAAGCGTGGCCTACAAAGTATCTCTAGGCAAAGCAACCGAAGCCAAACATTTTACTTTTGCAGCACTCACCTTCTCACTTATCTTTTCCATTACGGCTCTACTTTTTTTACAACGTTTTGCATATGAAATTTCTCTCTTTATCATAAAAGACCTACGCTGCGAACCATTATTGATTATCATTTCCTATGCCCTACCACTAGCATCTGTTCATAGCTGTATTTGCGGCTATTATCTCGGATTACGTCAGACGAAAGTACCTGCCATTTCTCAATTCATTGAACAAACCATCCGCGTTGCTTGTGTTTTTTTGTTATGGTTCTTTTCTGCAAAAAACAACATAACAGTTTCGATACAAATTGCTGTTATTGGCGTTGTGTTAGGTGAGGTTGGTTCTTGCATGTACTGTGTACGTCAATTTTATCCAGCGCGAAATGACAAAAAAATTTTCCGTTTACTACAACACTGTTCTACTTACGGAAAGGAACTATTTACGCTTGCAACTCCTTTAACCGCAAACAGGACATTGTTAAACATTTTACAGAGCATCGAAGCCATTTCCATTCCACTTAGATTGCAAGCTTTTGGCGCGTCTTCTTCCGATTCTCTTAAAATTTATGGTGTACTTACAGGAATGGCATTACCTTGCATCTTATTTCCATCTGCAATAACAAACTCTGTTTCCACCATGCTACTTCCTACAATTGCTGATTTAGAAGCATCCGACACCAAGAAGAATTTAAACGTCATCATCAAAAAGGTTTCCGGCTGTTGCTTTCTGTTGGGATTTGTCTGTTGCACCATCTTTCTTTTGTTTGGTCGCTGGATGGGCAACATCCTGTTTCACAGCTCCTTAGCAGGTAGCTTTATCCTTATTCTCGCATGGATTTGCCCGTTTTTATACACAAATTCTACTTTTATTAGCATTATAAACGGCTTAGGAAAAACTGGAATTGCTTTTTGCATCAATACGATAGGCCTGTTATTTCGAATTGTAGGCGTATTATTTTTCATTCCTCTTTTTGGAATCAAAGGCTATTTATGGGGATTATTGGCAAGTCAATTAGCGGTAAGTGTACTGTGTATTTTATATCTTTCTCTGCGAAATATGAGAAATCAAAAAAGCAAAGGCCTATCTTCGTGATATGTCCTTTGCGCTTCTTTTCTTTAAAAAACTAAATTTACCATTAACTCAATAAACGATGGCGTTACATACACCTCCAAAATGATTCCCACAGACATACCAAGTGTCGTTACGATTGTCTTTTTCACACTCCATCTTCGTTCGGGATATAAATAAAAATAATTCAATATCATTGCGTATGCGAAAGCGTAAAAAATGCTATGCGGAAGCAAAAAAACAATGCAAAACAAAAAACCAAGCATTCCTTTCCACATAATCGCAGTCACACATAAGGTTCCTAGCAAAAAACCTATCCACGCCACGATCCCTCGCACAATCCATTTTTTCCATTTCAGGAAGCACAAAGCACATACTCCTAGGAACATAAACATTCTTTCTTGTAACACATAATACAAATAAGCTTTTAACGGAAGCTCCATTTGAATAAACTGCTTCAAAAAATATTCATCAAAAACCCGAATGGATGTATTGTATTCTTCATAGGTAAGATTTTGATAAACAATCCCTACCACAAATGCAACCACAAAAAATATAGTCCATAGTTGCGTTCGATATCTATTAAGCCGCACGAAACCCCTCCTCCATTCAAGCTACTTCATATATATGTGAGATTTCGCGTATTATTCATGCTTGTTTACAAATTGTATTTGTTCATATATGCCAAAAGTCCTGCCACTGTTTTGGAATCTTGTATTTTCCCTTCAAATATCATTTCTTTTAATTCTGTCATAGAATATTCCACAAGTTCGATTTCTTCCTCTTCATCTAACATCTGTTTTCCCGGCACAAGATTCGTAGCTGCAAAAATTTCCACCCTTTCATCACTAAAGGCAATCAAAGAACGTATGGTAAGAAGATGTATAATTTCTTTTGCCACATACCCAGTTTCTTCCGTAAGTTCTCGTCTTACACATTCCTCTCCCGATTCATCTTTGCTGTCAAACTTACCTGCTGGCAACTCAAGCACATATTCATTCATGGCATTACGATATTGCTTTACCAACAAAACATTCCCGTTCTCTAAAATTGGAACAATCGCCGCTCCTCCAGGCAATTCAAAATAATCCCATATGGCATCATTTCCTTTTATTTTCATGTGATCTTTGTACACCTTAATAATGGTACCTTCGTATGCCAATTCTCGTCTTACTCGTTTCATAACTCCTCCTGTTTTCAAAAAAAGAAGAACCTCTTATCGAGATTCTTCTTTAAACTTTTCATTTACCATGACTACTTCGCATAGTCCGTAACACGCGATTCACGAATTACGTTTACTTTTACCTGGCCAGGATATTCCAATTCAAATTCAATTTGTTTTGAAATATTTCTTGCCATAAGTACCATGTCTGCATCAGACACTTGTTCTGGAACTACCATGATACGAATCTCTCTACCTGCTTGAATAGCAAAAGATTTATCGACACCTTTATATTGGTTGGCGATATCTTCTAATTGTTTTAATCTGTTTGTGTATGTTTCCAATGTTTCACGTCTTGCACCAGGTCTTGCTGCAGAAATAGTATCTGCTGCCTGTACAATACATGCGATTAATGTTTCTGGCTCTACGTCACCATGATGTGACTGTACCGCATTAATAACAGTTGCTGATTCTTTATATTTCTTACAAAGATCAACACCAATCTGAATATGTGAACCTTCCACGTCATGGTCAATTGATTTACCAATATCATGTAAAAGTCCTGCTCTTTTTGCCAATCTGACATCAAGACCAATTTCACTTGCCAAAAGGCCAGATAATTGAGCCACCTCAATGGAATGCTTTAAAGCATTTTGTCCATAGCTTGTTCTAAATTTCATTCGTCCTAAAAGACGAACCAATTCAGGATGAATGCCATGAACGCCTACTTCTAATACGGCTGCCTCTCCTTCTTCTCGAATCATCGTTTCTACATCTTTT
>JAZRCJ010000004.1:0-18865 GCA_045659705.1 Faecalimonas sp. | reverse complement strand
AAAGCAGGATATTATGATTACCATGACAGTATTATCGGTGGTACCCTTATTACTGTAAGTAAAGATTTACAAACGTTTAGCGTGGAACAGATTGTAAACGAACAATATTAAAAATCATGCATTCCACAACGAATACGGGCCCGAAAGCATAAAGCTTTCGAGCCCTTTTCTATTTCAATAATGTTCCCCTGGTGATTGCCTCTTCTCCAAAACGTTTTCGAATCGCATCCACCGCTTGATCTAATTTTTTATGTTTTTCATCTTTCGCTGTTTCTTTTTTTAATTGCCTTTCAAAATCAAAAATATTCATTTGCTCCGGTTCCTTGTCATCTACCAGCTTTGACGTTCGGATACCCAGAAGTCTTATAGGCTCTCCACTCCAAAGTTCCTCAAATAATTCGCAAGCTGTTCGATAAATCACTTGGTCTGTGTTGCTAGCTTTCACAAGTTGCTTTTGATGTGACACATTTTGAAAGGTGTGGTACCGAATTTCCACACTGACCATACGTGCCTTCTGCCCTTCCTTTCGAAGTCTTCCACCTACTGTCTCAGCTAACATAAGAAAAACTTCTTTTGCCTCCTCCACAGTAGTCGCATCTTTCGGCAATGTGGTGGAATTCCCAATTCCCTTATTCTCCACATGATCTCGAATCACTTTGTCACCATCGTTCCCATTGGCAAATTCATACAAGGTTCTCCCGTGGCTTTTTAGATGAAGCTCTAACAAATCCGGATCTGCTTTTGCCAATTCACCGATGGTTCGTATCTCTAACTTTTTTAATACTTCTACACTTGAACGACCTGCCATATAAAGTTCTGATACGGGAAGTGGCCACATTTTCACTGGAATCTCTTCTGGAAATAAAGTGTGTACCTTATTTGGTTTTTCAAAATCTGATGCCATCTTCGCCAACAAATGATTAGTTGATATTCCTATATTTACAGTAAACCCAAAGGCATTAAAAATCCCTTCTTTTATCTCAAACGCAGCTGTAATCGGTGAAGGATAGCGATGCGCAATCCCGGTAAAATCCAAGTAACACTCATCTACGCTTACTTGTTCAATATCTGGCGTATAGTGTTCCATCAAAAACTCCATCAACCGACGACTATACTCGTTATACATCTTATGATTCGGCCTTGCCATAACAAGATCTGGACATTTTCGCAAAGCATGCGCCACTGGTTCCCCTGTCTGAATCCCATATTTCTTTGCAGGCACAGACTTGGCAAGCACCACGCCATGACGGGACTCCCGGTTCCCTCCTATGATGGACGGCACCTCGCGAAGGTCCATTTCAGCTCCGTTTTTCAATTGTTCTACGGCGGTCCAACTAAGGAACGCCGAGTTGACATCAATATGAAAGATGATCTTATTCATGCTCCACCATCGCTTTTCGTAGGTCGACTTTCAATGCTCCGTCTTTTTCATCCAAGACAATCTCATCGCCCATTCCCACATTTCCTGCAAGGATCTGTTTTGCCACCATCGTCTCCACATGCTTTTGCAGGTAACGTTTGAGCGGTCTTGCACCGTACATCGGTTCATAACCACCCTCTACCACAAACTCTTTCGCTCTATCTGTGAGGGTAATGAAAACCTGTTTGTCTGCCAACCGTTTGTTAATATCCGTTACTAATAAGTCAATGATGGCACAAATATCGGTCTTCGTCAACGGTTTAAACAGAATGATTTCATCCAAACGATTCAAGAATTCCGGTCTGAAATGGGCACGCAGCTGCTGCATCACCATCTGTTCGCTTTCTTCCTGTATCTGTCCTTTCTCATCAATGCCTTCTAACAGATAAGAAGAGCCAATATTCGAAGTCATAATTAAGATCGTATTCTTAAAATCCACGGTTCTTCCCTGGGAATCGGTAATGCGCCCGTCATCTAACACTTGCAATAACACATTGAATACATCCGGATGCGCTTTTTCTATCTCATCGAATAACACCACCGAATATGGTTTTCTTCGAACTGCCTCTGTAAGCTGTCCGCCCTCGTCGTAGCCCACATATCCCGGAGGCGCTCCTATGAGTCTTGAAACAGAATATTTCTCCATATACTCGCTCATATCAATGCGTACCATATTGGTTTCATCATCAAACAGGCTCTGAGCAAGTGCCTTTGCAAGCTCTGTCTTTCCTACGCCCGTAGGACCTAAGAATAAGAACGAACCAATTGGCTTTGTCGGATCTTTAATCCCGGCCTTGGAGCGAAGAATGGCCTCCGTCACCTTGGTCACGCCTTCTTCCTGTCCGATTACACGCTTATGAAGTTCCTCCTCCAAGTGTAAAATCTTAGTTCTTTCACTTTCATTTAACTTAGATACCGGGATTCCTGTCCAACGGGAAATAATCTTTGCAATTTCTTCATCTGTCACACTCTCATGCACCAGTGTCATCTCTCGTTTCTTTACGTTTTCCTCTTCTTCCTCCAACTGCTTTGTCAGTTGCGGAAGTTTCCCATACTGTAACTGAGCCGCTTTCTCTAAATCGTATTCTCGTTGTGCTTTTTGGATTTCCTGGTTTACCTGCTCGATTTCCTCTCGAATCTTCTGAAGGCGTTCGACAGAAGATTTTTCATTATCCCACTCTGCCTTTCTGCCTTTAAATTCTTCTCGAAGTTCCGCCAGTTCCTGTTGTAAAACTTCCAATCTCTCTTTGCTTAATCGGTCCTCTTCTTTTTTAAGTGCTGCTTCTTCAATCTCAAGCTGCATAATACGTCTTTGAAGTTCATCTAACTCCGTAGGCATGGAATCTAGTTCTGTCTTAATAAGTGCACAGGCTTCATCCACCAAGTCAATGGCCTTATCCGGCAAGAAACGGTCGGAAATATAACGATTGGAAAGTGTAGCTGCTGCAACTAAGGCACCATCTGTAATCTTCACACCATGGAACACTTCATATCTTTCTTTCAGTCCACGCAGAATAGAAATGGCATCTTCTACCGTAGGTTCATCTACCATCACTGGTTGAAAACGGCGCTCTAATGCAGCATCTTTTTCTATATACTGACGATATTCATCTAACGTCGTAGCGCCGATACAGTGTAGCTCCCCTCTTGCAAGCATCGGCTTTAACATATTGCCTGCATCCATAGCCCCATCTGTTTTTCCCGCACCCACAATGGTGTGAAGCTCATCGATAAACAAAATAATAGTTCCATCGCTATTTTTCACTTCTTCCAACACCGCTTTTAGACGTTCTTCAAACTCGCCTCGATATTTGGCGCCTGCCACAAGGGCACCCATGTCCAGTGCAAATATTTTTTTATCTTTTAATCCTTCCGGCACATCACCGCGTACAATACGCTGCGCCAGGCCCTCTACTGCCGCCGTCTTTCCTACACCTGGCTCTCCGATTAATACAGGATTATTTTTCGTCTTTCTAGATAAGATGCGAATGACATTTCGAATTTCCGCATCTCGCCCAATCACAGGATCTAACTTTTGCTCTCTCGCTTTTTCCACAAGGTCCTGCCCATATTTATTCAGCGTATCATACGTAGCTTCCGGATTGTCGCTGGTCACTCTTTGATTTCCACGGACAGTAGAAAGCACCTGTAAAAATCGCTCTTTATCAATGCCAAACTCTTTGAAAATAGCTTTTATTTCTTTATTGGCATATCGAATCAAGGCTAAAAATAGATGTTCCACAGAAACATATTCATCTCCCATCTGTTTTGCCTCATCCTCCCCGTGTATCAGCACATTGTTAAGGTCTTTTCCTATATACACCTGCCCACCCTGTACTTTCACACGTTTTCGAAGTGCCTCTTCCACTCGATTTATAAACAGTTCTTTTTGAATGTTCATCTTTTCTAATAGTTTTAAAATCAAACTGTCGTCTTGACTAAGAAGGGAATATAATAAATGTTCTTGTTCTATCTCTTGATTTCCATAATCGTAAGCAATCTTTTCACAGCCTTGTACCGCCTGCAATGAATTTTGCGTAAATTTTTGAATATTCATACCTTTACCTCCCAACAAAAGTATTTACAATTTTCATTGTTATATGTACGGTATAACACATATTGTTAGCACTGTCAATAGGTGAGTGCTAATTTATTTTTTCATATCTTTTAATGAATATTCCAACGTATTGTGTTATACTAGAAATAACAATATGAAATCCGATAGGGGGAATAGGTTATGCCGGATACCAAATATAAGATTTTAGAAATCGATCCATATCTGGAGCCGTTTGAAAACGACATCAATATGCGTATGGAAAACTACAAGCAAAAGAAAAAAGAACTCATAAAAAGAGGTGTAAAACTTGTAGATTTTGCTAACGGCTACAAATATTTTGGTTTCCACCGCACGGAAAATGGCTGGGTGTACAGAGAATGGGCGCCGGCCGCTGAGGAGATGTATCTCACCGGTGATTTTAATAGTTGGGATACTGCGAATTGCCCTATGACAAGATTGGACAACGGCGTGTTTGAAGTGTATCTTGAAGGTGAGAACGCTTTAATCCCGGGCCAAAAAGTACAAGCAATTGTGATTCATAATGGACAAATGCTACGCCGTATTCCGCTTTATGCAACACGCGTAGTACAAGATAAAGAGACTTACCTTTGGTGTGCAGAAGTCGAAGATGTATTGGAAGAATTCCCTTGGACAGACAGTGAATTTGTCCCTGAAAAGACTCCATTCATTTACGAATGTCACATTGGGATGGCACAGGAACGCGGAGACGTAGGAACTTACCGTGAATTCCGCGAAAACATTTTGCCTCGTATCAAAGAACTTGGCTATAACACAATTCAGATTATGGCGATTATGGAACATCCTTATTATGGTTCTTTTGGATATCAGGTTTCCAATTTCTTCGCCCCTACCTCTCGCTGTGGAACCAGCAGTGAATTAAAGGAATTAATTAATGCAGCGCACGAGATGGGTATCACCGTACTTTTAGATGTGGTTCACTCTCACGCAGTCAATAATACAAATGAAGGTTTAAATGAATTTGACGGTACCGTATATCAGTTCTTCCATGAAGGTCCAAAAGGCGATCACAGTGCGTGGGGAACGAAGTTATTTAACTACGGAAAGAATGAAGTGCTTCATTTCCTATTATCCAACTTAAAATATTGGATGGAAGTATTTCACTTTGACGGATTCCGCTTTGACGGTGTAACTTCCATGCTCTACTTAGACCACGGTCTTGGCAGTGCATTTAGTGGTTATGACATGTATTTTTCCATGAATACGGACACAGAGGCTGTGACGTATCTACAGTTGGCAAATGAGCTTATTCATCAATACAACAAGCACGCTCTTACCATTGCTGAAGATATGTCCGGTATGCCGGGTATGTGTGTTCCTGTGAAAGACGGTGGTATTGGTTTTGATTATCGACTTTCTATGGGTGTTCCGGATCTTTGGATTAAGACTTTAAAAGAAAACAAAGACGAAAACTGGGATATGTACAAGCTTTGGTACGAACTCATCGGACGTAGGCCAAAAGAAAAGAACATTGGTTACTGCGAGTCCCACGACCAGGCTTTGGTTGGCGATAAGACGCTTATGTTCCGTCTGTGCGACGCTGAGATGTACACCCATATGAACAAATTTGGCGGTAGCCTTGTCATAGACAGAGGTATTGCACTCCACAAGATGATTCGACTCCTCACCGCTTCACTGGCAGGCGAAGGATACTTAAACTTTATGGGAAATGAATTTGGACATCCGGAATGGATTGACTTCCCTCGAGAAGGCAATGGTTGGAGCTACCATTACTGCCGCAGACAATGGTCTTTGGTGGACAATGATGCCCTTCGCTACTGCGAACTGAATGACTTTGACAAAGCCATGGTAAAACTCTTGAAAGAAGAAAAAATACTGGCCAAAAAACCGGAAAACAAATGGATACACCAGAATGACAAAATCCTCATTTACACAAAAGGAAATGTGGTATTTGCATTTAACTTCCATCCGACAAAATCCTTTGACGGCTACTTTATTCCGGTAGAAAAAGAAGGAACTTACGAAACCATCCTCTCTTCTGACGATGGCACATACGGTGGCTTTAATCGAGTGGATACCACTTACAAATATAAAGCTGAAAGAACACCTGCTGACTGGGTTGGTTTCCAATGCTATCTCCCATCCAGAAGCGTGATTGTATTTAAGAAGAAATAATATATAAAATATGGCTCTAGACTATTTGGGCAGCGAAGCACGGAGACACACACCAACTCCGCTTTGGCTCAGTAATCTAGAGCTTTTTTTACGTGCATCTGCAATCTTTTTGTTGTTTTGTTATATCTTGATTTTCAAAAAAGCATTTGTCAAAAACTTGTCTGAGCAATCACGATTTTCAAAAATGTGATGTGACAAAACACAGGGTTCAAGATTGTGGAAAGTCTACGTGGCTATCCTTGGAGATGAGATTGGCAATCGAAGCGGCAAACTCGCTACCGCTTAAACAGTGCCTCTCGATTGCCCATTTTCCAAAAACAGCCACAAGACTTTCCATACAATCTTTCAAAAGTTTCTTACACATCACATTTTTGAAAATCTTGGTTGGGAGTTGTTTTTGACAGATGTAATAACTTCTTGAAAATCAAGATATTAGAAAACACAAAAGATGAAGCCAGCATAGAAAAAAGCTCTAGATTACTGAGCCAAAGCGGAGTTGGTGTGTGTCTCCGTGCTTCGCTGCCCAAATAGTCTAGAGCCTAAATTTCTCAACTAGCGGATACCATATTTTTCAATGATATAATCCATATCTTTATCGCCTCTACCAGAAAGACAAATTAGGATAGAACCTTTACCCATCTTCTTTGCAAGCTTCATAGCATAAGCAACTGCATGTGAACTTTCGATTGCTGGAATGATACCTTCCATTCTAGATAATTTAAAGAATGCATCGATGGTTTCTTCATCATCTACAACATCATATGTAACTCTTCCGATGTCATGTAAAAATGCATGTTCTGGTCCAGATGATGGATAATCAAGACCACTTGCCACAGAATATACCGGTGCCGGTTCTCCGTTTTCATCTTTTAACATGATACTGTTAAATCCATGCATAATTCCTTCTGTTCCGTACTTAAGGCTAGCCGCATGGTCACCAAGCTTCGGCCCTTTTCCAAGTGGTTCTACACCGTAGATGTCAACTGGGTCATTTAAAAATCCAGAGAACATACCCATGGCATTGGAACCACCTCCAACACAGGCTACCACCGCATCCGGAAGTTCACCTGTCATTCCTACGAACTGTTCTCTCGCTTCAATTCCCACAACGCTCTGGAAATCACGTACCATCATCGGGAATGGATGTGGGCCTAATACAGAACCGATACAATAGATGGAATTCTCATAATCTTTGCTATATGCCGCAAATGCAGCATCTACTGCTTCTTTTAAAGTAGCAAGACCTTCTGTTACTTCGATTACATTTGCTCCTAAGATTTTCATTCTTGCCACATTTGGTGCCTGTTTCTTAATATCCACAGAACCCATATAGATATCACATTCCAAACCGAAGTATGCTGCTGCAGTTGCCAACGCAACGCCGTGCTGTCCTGCTCCGGTTTCTGCGATTACTTTCTTTTTACCCATATATTTTGCAAGAAGCGCTTCACCCATACAATGATTTAGTTTATGTGCTCCTGTATGATTCAAATCTTCTCTTTTTACATACAACTGTACGTTACCAAGGGAACCTGACAAACGTTCTAGGTGAGAAATCGGCGTTGGTCTTCCCTGGAACTCTTTTCGAATTCTACGAAGCTCGCTGATAAATCTAGTAGATTTACAAATTGTAAAATACGCTTCATTAATCTCTTCCATTGCTTTTTGTAATTCCGGTGATACATAAGAACCACCGTATTTTCCAAAATATCCGTTTGCATCTGGATACTGTTTAAAATAAGTGTCGAATTCAATTCCATTTTGTTTCATTGTAATGTCCTCCTCTAAATATAAATCTTCCTTGCCCTGCCAGAAGGTTTATAATGTAAAAAACGCCCCCGACAGAAAATAATAGTTTCTGTCAAGGACGAATAAAAAGCTTATCCGCGGTGCCACCTTGATTTCACGAATTCTCGTGCTCTTATAGGATACTAGCATACCCTTGGCAACTAACGTATGCCACACGTCGCAGAATACTCTGTGCCCTGCACATTTGACTGCGCCCTCCGCGGTCCATTTGACAACTTGTTTCTCACCCGACTCTCAGCAACACGGGTTCTCTGTACAGGCATCATTGCCGTTATCTCCGCTTCAACGGTTTTTTATGAAATTATGGTTACTATACTACCAAAGTATCCATTTGTCAAGACTTCCCGACAGAATTCCTATTTCAAGTTTTCACTTTGAAAACTCATAGGTAATAGTTGTTTTAAGGTATACGTTTTAATGGCTTTTTCTCCAGCCAAATAAATCTCAAAATCGTCATCGCAAAATTCTCTCAGTACCTGTCTACAGATACCGCAAGGCGATGCCTCTTCCTGTATCACACCATTTTTGCCACCACAAATAGCTATCGCTTTGAACTTTCTTTTCCCTTCACTAACTGCCTTAAATATGGCCGTTCGCTCAGCACAATTTGTAGCGCCATAGCTAGCATTTTCCACGTTACATCCGGTGTACACACTTCCATCTTCACTAAGAAGTGCAGCTCCAACCAGATATCCGGAATATGGTGCATATGCCATCTGCATGGCCTCCTTTGCTTTTTCTACCAACTGTTCTTTTGTCATAAGCTACCTCCTGATAGCATCCAAAAAACTTTCTCCCTTTGTCTCAAACGGTACATCCAATATATCACATACGGTTGCACCGATATCCGCAAATGTCTTTCGGGTACCTAAATCAACGGATTTTACATCAGCTCCATATACAAGCAGTGGAACATACTCTCTTGTATGGTCTGTGCTCACATCCCCAGGGTCACACCCATGATCCGCTGTGATAAAAAGGATATCATCATCCGTTAATGTTTCTTTAAACTCACCTAGCCAACAGTCAAATGCATTGAGCGCGTTGGTATATCCAATAGCATCATTACGATGACCATATATCATATCGAAATCTACCAAGTTTACAAAACATAGGCCTTCAAACTTTGCATCTGCCTGCTCGCTTGTCACCTGCATGCCTTCTTCATTTCCGTGGGTAAAAATTGTTTTCGTCACACTTTTTCCCGCAAAAATATCTGTAATCTTACCAACTGCCACCACATCTTTTCCCGCCATCTTGATGGCATCAAGCATTGTAGTTCCTGTCGGCTCTAAGGAAAAATCATGTCGATTTGCGGTTCTTTGAAATGCTCCGTCATTTCCCACAAATGGTCTTGCAATCACACGTCCCACTGCATGTTCTCCCTGTAACATCTCTCTGGCAATCCTGCAGTACTCATACAGGTCCTCTAACGGAACGACTTCTTCGTGAGCGGCAATCTGAAACACACTGTCTGCCGATGTATAGACGATCAAATCACCGGTTTTCATATGCTCATCGCCATAGTCCCTAATAACGTCCGTTCCGGAATAAGGCTTATTACATAGTATCCCGCGGCCTGTCTTTTTTGAAAACTCCTCCAAAATTTCTGCCGGAAATCCATTTGGATAAGTCGGCATCGGCTTTGGCGAAATGAGTCCCGCTATCTCCCAATGTCCTGTCGTTGTATCCTTTCCCATGGATGTCTCAGCCATACGGCCATAGGCTGCCTCTGGTTCATCTTCTGTTTTAAAAAAATCTATCCCCTCTATGTTGCCAAGCCCCATAC
The DNA here is from genome assembly GCA_045659705.1 of Faecalimonas sp. Lineage (GTDB taxonomy): Bacteria > Bacillota > Clostridia > Lachnospirales > Lachnospiraceae > Faecalimonas. The sequence goes on along the minus strand of JAZRCJ010000004.1, from coordinate 9,115 downwards.
GAAGCATATTTGACAAGCGCAATGCACCTGTCTCGTAACAACTTTTAAGCGTGTGCACACCTGCATCACCGAATTTTTCAGCATCCGGCAAGGCACCTATCCCTAAGCTATCCAATACGATTAAAAATACCCGTTTCACATCATCACATCCTAATTGCTGTATTTAATGCTACTTCCATCATCTGCGTAAATGAATTTTGACGCTCAAACGCATCGATGGACTCTCCTGTAAGTATATGATCCGAAATGGTGCACATTGCAAGGGCTTTCTTTCCGGCTCTTGCCGCATTCATATAGAGTGCAGCCGCTTCCATTTCCACTGCCATAACACCCATTTTCTTCCATCCGTCATTTGCATCCGCTGCATCATTATAGAATGTGTCAGATGAAAGTAAGTTGCCCACATGATAATTTGCACCTTCTCGCTCTGCTTCTTCGATTGCAATCTTTAGCATTCCATAATCACAGATCGGTGCAAAAGAACCATCTAGACCATACTGTTTTGCATAATTCGAATTTGTGCAAGCTCCCTGACCAAACACAATATCACGCACATGTACATCTTCTCTCAATGCTCCGGCAGAACCGATCCTCATAATATTTTCCACTTCAAAGAAATTAAATAATTCATAAGAATAAATACCGATAGACGGCATACCCATTCCACTGGCCATAACAGATACTGGTTCTCCCTTATAGAATCCAGTATATCCGTGAATTCCCCTGATATTATTAATCAACCTTGCTTTTTCCAAAAACGTATCTGCAATAAATTTGGAACGAAGCGGATCTCCCGGCATCAATACGGTTTTTGCAAAATCCGAAATCTTTGCATCAATGTGTGGTGTTCGATAACCTCTATCTGACATATCTGTTCCTCCTAATTGTCTTTCACAATTTTTATAATTCTACTTGTTCCAAGTCTAGAAGCTCCAAGACTCAAGAAATCTTCTGCATCCTGTATGGTGCGAATGCCACCTGCTGCTTTGATCTTTACATGCGGCTCTACATGCTTTGCAAAAAGCGCTACGTCTTCTCTCGTCGCACCTTCTGTAGAAAATCCTGTCGATGTCTTAATATATTCTGCCCCTGATTTTGAAACTATTTCACACATTTTCACTTTTTCTTCTTCATTCAAAAGACACGTTTCAATAATCACCTTTAGAAGTTTTCCATCACAAGCTTCTTTTACCGCCTTGATTTCCGCAAGCACATCATCATATCGTCTTTCTCTCAGCATGCCGATATTAATCACCATATCAATCTCATCGGCTCCATTTAAGATAGCATCCTTTGTCTCAAATACCTTTACCGCTGTGGTGTGATATCCATTCGGAAATCCTATTACCGTACAGATGTCAAGGTTATCACCCACGTATTCTTTTGCTTTTTTCACAAAAGACGGTGGAATGCAAACAGATGCAGTATGATACTTCATTCCATCATCACAAATCGTTTTTATATCTTCCCAAGTGGCATCTTGTGCCAAAAGTGTATGGTCCACTTTTCCTATAAGTCTATCCATGGATTTGACTCCTTCTGTTTTCTCGCCTTTAATTTTGCTAGTTTCTTTCTTCTTCTCTTGTCTGTATTTACCGCAAATGCAATCACAAGTACGAACAATATGACAATTACACCAAGGGCGCCTATCAAGATGTAATCATAATATTCTTCCAATATCGGCGGAAGAAGAGTTTCTTTTGGCTTTGTCACAACCTCTTCTGTTTCCTCTTCCAACTTGGTTCTTTCTGTTACCACATAGCGCTGATATGTCTTATCAAGTTCATCATATCGATAACGAAGTTCTTTTCCCTGCTGGTCAATCACCGGAATAACATAAAGCCCATCCGCTTCTTTCCAAGCATCCATGATTTTTTTGTCAATCCTTACGGTTGTCTGTTCTAACCCTTCCGGTGCATTGCTTTCCTCTGTAATCGGTATCAAGCAGACTCTACGCTCTTTCGAAACTTTTACAATATGGAGCGGGTAAATGCTTTTACCTCCCGCCTCAACCATATAGAACGCTTTTTCTCCGTCCTTCGCCAAAGCAAGGACATTACAGTTATATACTGCCGATTTTAATCCGGCCAATTCTTTGCCGTCATAACTAACCGCCGCTTTTTCAAATCCCTTCGGAATTTCTTTTTTTGCAATACTCTCTATGGTATATTCTGTCCCATCAATGGTAATTCGTTCTTTTTTCTCAATTACAATTTTCAGAGTATAACTACCGGTGGTTCCATCTTCTGCTGTTACTACAACCTTTGCAATGTTTTCTGCATCCTCTTTTAACTCTTTTCCACCAGTTGTATAGAATTTTGCACCGTCGTCCTGAAGGCTCGCTGAGATAGTCACTTCTTTTGTGCCTTCCGGAACGGATACTGTATAGCTTTTTGTCTCTGCTGAAAATGTCGGTGATAATGTTCCCGGATACACTTTCAAGCTACTTAATTTTGCATTACCGCTTTTTGTCGTAGAATCATTTGGATTTGTACTCGGCGTATCATTACTTTCTTGCACTTTTCCGGTTACTGTACTTCCACTAACCTTCACGGACAATTGTTGCTCGTCAAAATTGTAACCGTCAGCACTTCCAGAAATTCGAAAAGAACCTTCTTTTAAAATTTTAAATTTCATGGAAAAATTCAATGCCTTCGCACTTCCATCGCCATACCCTGCGAACTTTACGCTTCCTGCACCGCCGTTGGTTCCTCCTGAACCACTTACGAATTTTAACCCCGCCGGGTCATAAGAAAGGGTTACTGTAGCAGCACCGATGGCGCCGTCACTACACTTTACGGTACCGTTTACCGTCACTGTACTCCCAACCTTGCCCGAAGCACCGGAGAGTGTAACACTTCCAGATGCCGCAAGTGCCTGTCTGTCACACACGGACAACAACAAACAAATACTTAGTATCCCAATTAGTATATTCCTTATCTTTCTCATAATATTCTCCCCTATTGTTTAATGGTACCTTTCCCTATAATCTGCTTTTGTACCTGCAATAAATCTAGTGCATCGATACTGCCATTTCTGCTGGTGTCTGCTGCTGTCTTATGATTGCCCGACAACTTGCTCACACCTAAAATCGCCTTCTGGACACGCAATAAATCCAACGCATTTATGTTACCGTCTCCACTTACGTCTCCGTATAGGATCACTTTATAGGTCTCTGCCACTTCGTCATCTTCGTTATAGATTTTTACTTGTGTGCCTGTCCCAACATTTCCCTTTTGGGTTTTCCCTTCTGTGGTAAGTATTTTAACGCTTCCATCTGTGACAACCAATTTCTTCTTAAAAGCATCGGCTTTCACCGGGAATTTCTTAATGCCACTTATGATTTTTGTTTTTTCATCCACCGTGTATGTTTTACTGCTCAAAGTCGGCTCCGGCGCACCATCGCCCTTCTCTCGCACAATAGTTATGGTGTAGGTCCTTGTACTTCCATTTTCCGCCGTTACCTTGATGGATTTTTTATTAGATCCTGTTTTTAATGTGGTCGTTCCTGCACCTGATACCTTTGCCTTTGCATCAACCACCGTAGCTGCAATCTTCACAGAGGATACATTACTTGGAACAATCACAGAATAAGATGTTGTATATTTATCAAATGACGGTGTCAAACTATATCCCGATACTTTTAGTGATTTTAACATATAGTTTGGACTACCATCCTTGGTCGGTTTTGCACAAGGCTTGCTCGGCATACTTTTGTAAACCGGAATCTTAAATGTGAGCGCCGCATTTCTGGCGGTGGCACTGAAGGCATTTGCAAGTTTCCCTCCTTCGCCAACGGCTCCGCCTACATTCGTCATATACTGATGCGTGTATGGCGCATCTCCCTGCACATTGAATTTTTTCAGATACAAGGTGTCTTGTCCTTGTTTTACATAACTGTCTGCATAATATTTGGCGCCACCTGTAATTGATTTTGTTCTTGTATTCCAAGGTCTGTCATAAGAGGTTGCTCCCACGCCGGATCCTTTTGCATACCAAAGTCCTCTTTGCACTGCTGACATGGTGCTAGTCTTATAAGCTCCAATATTGAAATAGTTATAATATCCTTTGTATCCGGAAACGGTACCCGAGATACAATTTCCAGTTCCTTTTGCTCCTTGCTCAACGATAATCATAGATGCGAGAGCATATGGACTGACGCCAGATGCTTTTCCTGCATTCATAATGGTCGTGGTATATGCCACTTCTTTTCCGTTCTCTTTATATTTGTTTTCAAGAAATGTTCCTTTTACTACATTCTTCATCCCCGATGAAGTCTGCAATTTTGAATCATATTTTTGATCTAAAAATTGGAATACATTCGTTTCATCTAAAAAGTTTCTTGGATCCATGTAGTAGGAAATGATTTCTTTTGATGCTGCAACCCAGCCACCACTATCGAATTCAATCCATTCTCCATTGTCCCAGTCATAGGCACCTGTCTGTGTGGACTTCCAAGAGGAAATCGCTGATTTATGTATCAAATTCACGCCAAGCACATTTTCCTGTGCAATAACAGTGGACCACTTAAGTCCTGTATGCTGCGCTTCAAATACCCAATTTGGATATGCTTCGTGTAATTTTCGTAATTCAGTTTTATAAGCTTCAGGGAATTTTTGTTCTGTAAGATATGCTTCAAATTCTTTGTCCACAGTCGGTTCTCTTTCAATGGTAAGAAGATCCTCGCGAACCCAACCTTTTTTGGTTGCATCGGACACCTTTACCTCTATCTGATACCACATATAACCGTCACTGGCGCTTTTTTCACCAACAACAGTAACGGCAGTACCTTTTTCTAATTTCACTACGACAGAATCGCTTGTGCTTGCCCCGGAACGGACATTGACCACACTGCCATTAATCGTCGCTTTTTTCTCATCATAGGCAAAACTGCTGATTGCAGGAAATAAGACACTGCACATCACCAGTATGCTCATAAGAAATGCAAGTATTTGCTTCCTTTTTAGACTGCGTACTTTCATAAAAATCTTCCCCTTAGTAAATAGCTGTTCTCCCCAAAACAATACTACTTTCATTATAGAGTTTTTTTATAAATTTAGCAAGCAAAAAATTAGGGGCACAGCCTCTGCCATGCCCCTGATTCCTTTATTTTACTTTTACAGATTTTACTGAACTCCAACTAGATTTATAACTTCCTTTGTATGTGCGAATACGTACATAGTATTTCTTCTTTGATTTCAACTTTGAAATAGTTGTTGAAGTTGTTTTGTTTTTCTTAACGGTAACTTTCTTGACACCTTTTTTGAATTTCTTATCTGTTGAGCACTCAATATAATATCCAGTAACTTCCGATGTCTTCTTACTCCATTTCAAGGTAACTTTCTTCTTTCCTGCGCTCACCTTCGTAAATTTCGTTGTCGACGGGTTAACCGTACATTTCGCCGTAAGTTTTCCGGTATAATACTTGGAAGAACTCTTAAATGTAATCGTAATGGTAGACTTTCCTACTTTTTTCACTTTGCTCACACTATAATGTGAGGAAGAAATCGTCTTTCCTTTGCTGTCTTTTACTACCACTTTTGGTGTCTGAGATTTTCCATTGTAAGTTACGGTAGATACGGTCACACTCTTTGGATAATAATAGGTTGCGTTTGTCTTAATGATTGCACCACAAGTCTTACAAACTGTTTGGTTATAACCTGGCTTTTTATTGCTGGCATTCGCCTTCGTAATCTTCGGTGAAGAAGAAGGTGTATGCGTGTGTACTTCCAAGCTCTTTCTGATACCGGCAACTGTAAGTACATTCGATGCCGCACCTTCTGCCGAATCATCATTTTTTACCGCCATTGGTCTTACGAAGATTTCCATCTTTGATTCATCTGGATTAGCTCTACATTCTTCAAACAGCTCTTGGAATACCATTGGCAATGACTCTGCACGAAGACTCACATTAGTGTCGCTTACAACAGAATATATTCTCAAGCTATCATTATATCTAAAGTACACCACGTATTCTTGAGCATCCGCGATGCTATTCCAACTAAGTTTCCATTTGTCACCATCTTTGGTTGCTGTAAGATTTGGCGTTCCTGTCGGTGGTGTAATTGGTTCTGCTTTTTCCCAGAAGTAGTACTGACTGCTTCTTTGTATGAAACTACTATTTTCTTTGGTCACACCCGGATAAGCGCTTGCATACGCATACTTACCCACCTTCAAATCAGCTACTTCCTCTTCTGTAAGATAACGCTTAGGTGAGTTATTGGCTTCAATCTCATACACACCACCTATCCAGTATGGCAAGTAGAAAATCGTATCTGTCAATCCCTCTACTCGTCCTTTTGTCGGCACATCCTCTACACTTGGCTCTGCTTCTGTGTAAATATAGTCATACTCGCTACGGAATTCTACTTTCTCACCTTCTGCAGTCTTATAAGACACTCCATAACAGAAATCATAGAAATTATCTTTTACAGCCTGAATCTGCGCATTATTTAATACGAATTCAGCTTTCAATTCTTTCTGTCCGGTAAGTGCATTTGTCTCTTCTTTGAAGGTACCGGTTGCAGCTGTTGTAAACGGGAAATATCCCCATGCATCAGACGTCTCATTATAACTATATTTTTGGAATGTAAGTGTAGGATTGTATTCCTTATCCACATCTGCTTCCTGTGCAAAGTATACTGTATATGTCTTATCTCTCTGGTCATAAGACTGGCTATAAATTTCTCGACGTATAATCTGAGCCTTCTTCTCAAAAGTCTCTTCTTCTGTCTCTATCACCACGTCATAAGTCTTATATCCCACTCGCTTTGTAGTTTCCCATCTATCTGTTGATAACGGAATATCCCACACGTCACCTTCTGTGTCAGTTGTCGGAAGTCTATCAAAACTATAGAAACCACCAAAGTCTGTTCCACCTTTAATATCTTCTAGTTTCTTAATGCGGAAAAATGAGCCCCAAGTTCCAGTCTCTACTGCTTCTACATCACTACTGATTTCCTGTCTTCCATCATAAAACACAGGTTTGACTGTGTCTTTGGTGATATTCCATCCATACACATAAACAGATACATAATCACCTGTCTGGTCTGTCATGATACTGCTGTTTTCAACACTCTGTGAAGCGTCCAAAACACTGTATACAATCGGTCTTGTCACAGCTTCGTAAGCCTTACTGTATGTATAGGTGCTATCATCGCTAAGAGTAAATACCACGTCATAAAAGCCTGGTTCTATATCATCCCAAGTGTTTATAGACATCGCAGTTTCTCCTAGTGCAATACTGCAAATATTACCATTTCCTATCATATCCGCCATCGCGTTATAACATTTGTTGCGCACGTCAGCATCTGTATAACGTTCATCATTGTAATTATATGATGGATGAGAATATACATTTTGAGCCGTCGCATATACGGTTCCTTCTTGATTCTTAAGTTCTACCTTCTTTACCGTAACGCCAGAAGACTTCGTCATAAATTCTCTATATTCAAGCCTAATCCCTGTCTGTCTTACAGTGTTACAAGAAAAATACTCTGGCTCTTCTACATTGATTACTGTATGCTTCTGCATCGGTTCCAATGTGAAGTCCTTTTTAATCAAAATAGTTTCTTCGTACTCATCTTCAATCACAATTTCGATTTTATGCACTTCCGAAACAGATAAGAACTCATCTGCATCTGCAGATATTGCCACATTATAATCAAATGGTGCCTCATAGTTTTGCTTGATCTCTACTTTAAATTTATCGGTGTAGTCTGTACCATCAACAGTAATCGTCTTCACCGTATAATCACGCATCTGACGCAACTGATCTACAGCCATTACAAATGGATAATAAGAAGCACCACTCTTATCTATTACTTCATAGTATTTAGAAGATGCCTTCTCTGTCGGTTCTACCGCAAGCTGTTTTGCACAAGTCGTTTCCAATGTGCCAACACTAGTCGGAAAGCTTGCTCTTAATATCGCCTCTGATAAATGATTTCTATCCAAACAACATGCACTCATGAAACGATTCGTAAGATTTGGCATCGCCGTAATCTTATTATCGTCCGCATATAATGTACGTAAATTTCCACACAATCCAATCGGGGTTAAATCCGTAACATTTTGTCCTGTTATATAAAGTTTTTCCAATTCTACAAGATACTCGATCCCTTCCAGAGTTTTTACTGGAACCAAACCTTTCGCTGATGTAGTTGTCTCGTCACATACGAGTTCTGTAATCCCTTGCAATTGCCCATACGTAACCTTATCGTCCCAAGTCTTTCCAACCGTATTTTTAATAACCTCCAATAAAGTTTCGTCTGGAATATGTTCGCTGGTAATCACCGTATTATCCGGAAGTATATTATCTACCGCCTGAACTTCTCCCATTCCTGTACCTACCGGCAACACTGAAAACAACAACGCTGCCACTAGTAACCAAGCAATTTTCTTCATGTCTTTTTCCTCTTCTCTTTTTTATTTTATTATTCTTCGCTCACACCCGGAACCGTAAACTCTGGCTTGTCTCGAAGATAATATGCAATCTCACTTGTCTGTTCTTTTGTTTCTGCGAGCAATTTTTTCATTTCTTCCATCTTTTTCTCGCAAAGTGCTTTTTCTACTTTCGAAACAGACTGTATAGTTTCAACCATGGATACAAAATCTGCATATTGTGCCATATTATATTTTTCCCTCTTTAGCACCTCTAATTTGTACTCTAGTGCACTATCATATTCTCCGTCCATCAAAGCAGCGTAAGCCAATGTATTGTAGGCTTGCGCATTGTCTTTATCAAGGCTTAGGATATCCTGTGCCAATTCTCTCGCGCTTTCTTTATCCGTCTCTTCTAAAAGCAGCGCTTCCATAGCATTTGTATCGTATGGAAACATAGAGATTGCTACTTCATATTTTCGCATATAAGTACCCAAAGATGCAACGGCAAAATACCCAAAAATGAGGGCTCCAATTAGTGCAAATATCTGATTTTCTTTTGCAACGATTGCTTTTTTCTCTATAACTGTAGTTTCCTTAAAATCCATCAACAAAGGAATCACCATTACAATGGATAAATATTGAAAATGGAAGTCTAATAAACTATAGATACATACAAGAAATAATGCTATTTTCTTCCAAGTTTCCTGCTAAGTCGGAGGCCAAGCGGTCT
>JAZRCJ010000003.1:0-34951 GCA_045659705.1 Faecalimonas sp. | reverse complement strand
CAGGACTTAAAATCCTGCGGGACTTATACTCCCGTACCGGTTCGATTCCGGTTTGCGGCATTATGTGGGCGTAGCTCAGCTGGATAGAGCGTTTGGCTACGGACCAAAAGGTCGGGAGTTCGAATCTTCTCGCCCACGTTGGAAAAGCCTTGTAAAATCAAGGGTTAAAGAAAAGCACTTAGAATAATCTAGGTGCTTTTTTAGTGCTTTGGTTAACATTTGGTTAACGTTTATGCTTTTTTGTTCAATAATTGGTCGAGTGCATCTGCTGCTTTCTCATCCATTTCTTTCAATGCATGACTGTATATGTCCATTGTTGTGCTTGTCTGTGCATGCCCAAGTCTTCCTGATACTGTGCGTACATCCACATTTTGACTAATGAGCAATGTTGCCGATGTGTGGCGTAATCCATGTAAAGGAATATCCGGCAATTTGTCAGCTTCATTCTTTACAGTTTCATTATATCGCTTGATAATTTTCTTGAATGTTTTGTATGGTGTATCCGGGTGCATCTGCTTACCATTCCATTGTATGAAAATATGGTTTTCGCCTATCCACTGGGAACCGATAGCCATTCTATATCGCAGTTGCTCTGATTTCCATTCTCTAGCAAGTTCCATGATGAAAGCCGGAACAGATACCACACGAACAGAAGAACGTGTTTTAGGTCCTTTTGTCAGAGGTTTTCCGTCTACAATGGTTGTACTCTTGGTTATGCTTATAGAGTTCTGCACAAAGTTTAGATCAGACCATTCAAGAGCAAGAATTTCCCCTCTCCGCATTCCACCATATACGGCCAACAGAAAGAATAATTTGAACTGTGTGGGCAGTTTTCGCGTTTCACTATATTCAGCCACATGGTACGCTTTGCCGGTATCGTCCACACGGTCATGCGCACTGCAGGTGGTTATATAGTCTTTATCCAACAATCCTATAAAACGCTCTGTTTGCTCGATATTGAAGTATTTGATTTTGTCTCTTGTTGGTGTCTGTTTTGGAACATCTACCCGGTGACAAGGGTTATCTAGCACTACATTCCATTTCATTGCAGTAGAATATATAACAGAGATAATGTTGTGTATATGCTTTATTGTTTTAGGTGTATAGCCACCTTCTTTACCATCCTTGCGTTCATGTGATAACGTATAATAAAGTTTATTTAGGTGGTTGGGTTGCACTTTGGATAGTTTTAAATGTCCAATTGCAGGCAGAATATGCGCATTTAGGAGCCGTTTGTATGTTGCTACTGTAGTATCATCAAGATTCTGCTCTGCATAGTCTCTAAGCCATATCTCATGGAAGGCCTGGAAGGTTAGTTTTTCTCCATCCAGGTATTTGCCGGATTTCACTTTCTGTTCAAATTCAAGAGTAAATATCTCCAGTGCTTTTTGATTCTGCTTCTCCGTCTTGTTCGGAGCAGGGCAGAAGGTAGTTGTTTCAATAATTTGTGTACCATCCGGCTTACGGCCATTTGATACAGCTATTCGGTATGTTTTACCTCGTTTTTGTATTGATGCCATTATTTTGTTCTCCTTTCATTTGTACCTGGCAGGGTGTTGTCTGAAAAGAATTTTGAAATATTGACATAATGCAACAGTTGGCATATAATACACTTAACAAGGGAGCCGATGACTAGCTGAAACCTAGCCACCTCGGCAAAATATGTATTACAAAATAGCGCTACACTTTCCGGGTGAGGGCGCTATTTTTTGTGCTTATCATTACTGACAAGGGTTATTATAGCAACTAGTAACATTACAAAAGAAATCAAATCATTCCATGTAAGATACATAAGCATCAGCCCCTTTCTCATTAGAGTAGGTGGCTACATATCGCCCCATCGGTTCCCTGGGTAAGTATACTATATGTTTTCTGTCTTATTTAATTTATCTACGATAGTAGAAATTAACATTATTAGTTATTGTCCTTTTTGTATTCTGGTATTTTGCTAAGCATTTCTACGTGTTCGATTGCTTTATTTTGTCCATTATCGTTTAGTTGGTCAAAAAGTTCCAATAATAGTCCTTCTTGTGTGGATAATCCTGCTGTTTCAGCAAATGTTTTATAACTAAAATTTTCGATATGAGTTGTGTCATATGGATCAATTAAATCATTGAGATAACAATCTAATGCAGTTTGTAATCTATAAAAAGAATCAAATTTTGGAGTATATTTTCCCTGTTCATATCCTTGTATTGTTGCAATTGAAAGGCCTGTTTTTTCAGCAAGTTCTTTTTGCGTAAGTCCAGCTTTTTTTCTCGTTTCTTTGATTTTTTGTGCTGTAGACATATTCTCACCTCTTTATTTTAGTTAATACTATCATATTACATTTGTGTGGAAAATGCAAATACAAAACTATGTTTTTATGTATTGACAAATAGAAAACTATGAGTTAATATAGTACAAACAAATAGAAAACTATTTGAAAGGTGGTGAGAAAATGAGGATTGACAGAATCAAACTTACAGCAGAGATGATGAAGCAAGATTTAACGCAGAAGAAACTTGCTGAAATCTCTGGTGTGTCTAGAGTAACAATCAATGCAATCAAGGGCGGTAAACGTTGTGCAGATGAAATCGGTCATAAAATTGCAGAAGCTCTACAAGTACCAATTGAAACTTTATTAGAAAAGTAAAACCTGGCAGGGTGTGGAAGAAAGGAGCAGTAATGACCAAAGAAGAATTTAAAGAATTATTAGATGATCTACTGATGGAGCAGCAGGAGCAAGCGTAGAAGGGAGTGAGAACATGACAGTACCTAGAATGGTAGGAATTGCAGAAGCAAGTAAGCAGACAGGATTGTCTTATGATTTTATTCGTAAGTTATGCCTACAAGACAAAATAGTTTATGTACGTGCCGGTGTGAAATATCTTATTAACCTAGATAAGTTATTGGAGTTCCTTAATCAGGGTGAAAAGAATGCCGTCTAGACAAGAACTATTAAGCAGTATTCAGCCAAATATGAAACTTACAAAGAATTTCTTCATGCGTATATATGGCTATGAATTAACATGGTCAGGCTTTGCAGAACAAGCTCTGACAGAACTAGAGAGAGCCGGATGCAGTAAAGCACGAGAGTATTATCAACGTTTTGTTAGTGAATACGAACAAGAACATGAGAAAGTATTAAAGGGCGTGGCTGAATGGTACAAAAAAGAGATAGATAAGAAGGGAAGTGATAAAGTTTGGAAGAGACAGCAAGAAGTGGAACAATCGACGAAGAAATCGCAGCTGTTGAAGCAAAAATTAAGGCTATTGAAGCAGAAGAAAGCCGAGCAACATGCGACGGCGGAAAATCAAGACCAATAAAAAAAGCGGACTTTCATTTAGATAAGGCGGAAAGGGTCGAAATAAAAGAGCCAGAGTGGCTTATTCCTGGATATATTCCGAAGTACGGAATAACAACGATTGCTGGAGAGGGTGGTGTCGGTAAAACGTCTATATGGTGCGCTATTGTGGCATGTCTTACAACTGGAGAGCAACCGTTTTTTATGAGCGGTGTGGAAATGCCATTTAAGAATGAACCTCAAGATGTGGTTGTATTTTCGGCAGAGGATTCATGGAATTATGTATTGAAACAACGTTTATTAAATAATGGTGCAGATATGAGTCGTATTTTGTATATGGGTCCTGAAGATGAACGTTTTACAGATTTAAACTTTAACGGTGATCTGCTAAAAGGAATTATCGAGACAAATAAACCGGGTACAGTTATTTATGACCCAGTACAAGCATTTGTTCCGGCAAATCTAAGAATGGGTGATAGAAACGCCATGAGAAAGTGTTTTTCGCCTTTGATTGGATTTGGCGAGACATACAAAACAACATCAATTGTTATCGCACATGCTAATAAGCAAAGCGGTGTGTGGGGACGAAAACGTATTGCAGATAGTTCTGATATATGGGATGCGTCAAGGTCGGTTTTAATGACTGGTATAGTTCCAAATAGCGAGGGATTGCGTTACATATCCCATGAAAAATCGAACTGGGGTAAGTTGCAGGATTCCGTTATATTTGAATTGGATAACGGAGTGCCAATATTTAAAAATTACTCGAAGAAAAAAGACCGTGAATTTGTTCTTGAAGATTCCAAGATAAAGAGTAATGCACCTGCAGCAGAGGAAGCGAAAGAGTTTATATTAGATGCACTACGAGAACATAAGCAAATAGAAGTAGCAGAACTGGATGAACTGGCTAAGGTTGAAGGAATAAGCAAGAATGCACTTAAAGATGCAAAAGCAGAATTACGCAAAGAGAGAGCAACGCATACATGGTCAATTGGATTTAATCCAAAAAAATATTATATCACGCTTAAAGACACTGAAAAAAACAACTAGTACGATAAAAAGCCTTATTTTACAAGGGGTTAACGTACTAGAGGATAATCAACGAGTACGCAACTTGGTTTTTAACGTACTGGGGGATATCAACGAGTACGCTAAGGCCTTGAGTTATAAGGGCTTTCACCGTGCTGGGAGATAATTTCAGTGTATATAGGAAAAAACCAACGAGTAAGAAAGGAGCAAAAATGAAAATTTACACACAAGACAGAAAGAGGATAATCGAGATGCCACGTGAAATCTGGGTAACGGAGATGGATAATAAGGGTGCAATATTCAGTACGGCATATATAAATGGACATTTGGGAAATTACGAGAACGAAGACAGAGCGAAGGAAGTAGTCAAGGAAATTTTTGATTATCACAGAAATGACAAGAACAGTTACATTATGCCGGAACAATAAAAAAGCCCATATCAAACCTGGCAGGGTGTTATACGGGGCAAGCATAGCCGGGCTACACTAGAATAATTACATAGTAGCACAGACCGGCGGAAAGGTCAAATTATGAAATATCAAATGGTAAATGAAGAATTACAGATTGCAAGCTGCAGTATAGCAGATTTAACAGTGAAACAAGCGCAACAATTTACAGAGCAATGGGGAGAAGGTGCAAGCCTCGGAACACTCACGTTATTTTATGAGAGAAATGGCGGCTTGCTGGTTCTTAATCGAGACAATCCACATTTTGAGAACTACAAGGATATTGCAGAGGGTTATCTTTCGAACAGTGATGAACAACGCAAGGAATTAAGAGAGAAGGCGCCGGAAAGTATGCAAGAAACTCTGCACGTCCTTGAAGCATGTGTTTCTGATAGAACCATATATGGTGATATGAATAAGGCGAAGAAAAATCTCATTTCAAATCATGATAGAAAGGTTCTAGATGAAATGATAAGTGTCGATAGAGATTGCTTACAACTCGCTGTTTTGAATGCATTCTGTTATGGTATGATGCAAGGTAAGCGTGCGGAACGAGCAAAAAGAAAATAATTAACAACTGCCCTTCCGGGAACGGTGCTGGAACACCTGCACCGGACGGCGGTAGGTCCTAAATGTGTGATGAACGGAACGCCCGGTGTGCTACCAATACTATCGGGCAACTGCTTGAACAACGAGCGAACAACGAGAACAGAGAACCAGACGTACCCGAGTTAGACTCATGTGGATTACGTAAAGTTCTCTCTAAAAGAATAACATAGCAAACTCTATTTGCAAATAAGAAAGGTGATGCTAGTGCGTAAGTTAAATATTATTAGCAAAGTAAGAATTAATGGAGAATTAGTTCTTCAACAAGACATTGAGCCAGAACTGTTTAAGAGGCTCTTAGAACAAAAGATTACGACAGTTATGGAACAGATTGGTTTTGAAAGAGTAGATAAAAAGGAGTAGACAATGAGTGTAAAAATTAAGATATCCTATACAATTAAGGAAGAATTAGAGAAGGTCTTACAGGTGCTTTCGCCGGTGATGAAAGATTACAAGATATCGAAGAACCAGGAAGGGAAATATAAGAAGGCTTATGTAGAGATTAAAGAATAAAGTGAATATTGAAATGATAGAAACGTCTTGCATAAGTGGGCGTTTTTGTGTATTGAAGAACTGATTATAGTGAAAAATGTCAAAATTTGACAAATAATTATAATGTGTTATAATGAAAAAAATGAATTTTTAATTATAGGAGATCATATACTATTATGGCAAAGAATAAAAAGCAACTGGTTCAGCAGACGAATGGTTGGGATGCATTGATTGCTTTTGGAAATGGCTTTTTTAATCTATTAAAAATTGAAAAAATATGTTGTCTTATTTTGATGTACACAGTAATTAGAGACGCAGTTTTTTCGTCTTTTGCATTGAAAAAAGGTGTTGATTATGAAAAATATATGATTGACAAGGAATTTTTAGAAAAGCTGTTAAATGCATGTGATGGTGCAGCGTTATTTATTGCTATAATTGTTTTTTTGGCAATCATTATTTTAATTTTGATAGCTGTAATTATTTTTGTTTACAAAAAGGAGATTGATAGAATGGCCGGTTTAAGGTCGGTATTACTTCATGATATAGAGGACGGAAAGCTTCAACCTTTAAAGAAACATCATAGTTCCAAATAAGTAATAGGAGGTAAGCGATATGGTGAGTGGATTTACATGGTTAATTGTATGCTTTTGTATATTAGTTTTTAAATATGTTTTTTTAATGCCATTAAGCGATAAACAAGAATATAAAATTTATGAAAAACGCGATAAACTTGCCTTGGAATCTTCAAGAGGGAAAATAAGTCAAGATTTGGAAGAATACGAAATAGTTATAAAGGCAATAAACGCAGCCTTATATTTTTCGAAAAATGATTATAATTTTATGAAGATTTTAAAAGATATTCTTACCTTAAAAGAAGTTACAAATGAAGAAACTAAAATTGATAGGATAAAAGAAAATCCTATATTGTATGATGCTTTTGAGAGTTCAGAAAAATTCTTTTTAAAAAGAATGAAGTATAAAATTGTTTTTTTTAAGTTATTAGTATTAAAACCGATAGAAATAGTATTGCGGATAAGCCTTGTGGTTTTAGAGGCTATTTTATCGGCATTTGAGATAGGAGAAAAAATTGTACAAGATAGTAGGAGTTTGATTGATGCGCTTGCGAGAATTGATGTAGTTTATCGTAAAGCTAAAATATGAGTAATACACAGATAAGGCACCCTCCGGGGTGCTTTTGCTATGCTGTTATGTAGCACATTTCTGTAATGTAAATGCGTATTTATGTAACGAAAATAACATATAGCAATGTTTGGAAGTGGCTTAAACACTGAATTCTTGGCTTGTATACCCCCTCCCTTATTTTGCGTGTTTGGGATGAGCTTTTCTTAAAAATGGGTATAAAAATACCACTCAACCTTTTCTGATTAAGTGGTATCTATTGCAATTCAGCTATCAGCTGTTTAATATCTGCATCTTTGCCATCGTATTTTTCTATCCCAAGTAAATCAAGTACAGCACTTGCGTATACAGATATTTTTCGACCAGCTATTACAACTTCATCTTGTGTCAAAGTTTTTAGCAAATCAATCTCTTCTTTCAGAAGGACTCCTTTTTCTAAGCAACCCATTATCCCATTGAAACGATAAGCAGCGCCTGTACTTTTCAATTTTTCAATTATCGTCATTTCCAAGCAACTCCTTTCTTCGCTTAGCTTTTAAAATCTTTAATCTTTTTACAACATCATTATACCCTAATTTTTCAGCAAAAGCAATCTCTACATCATATGCGTTGTCTTCAAATTGAACAGCTGTTTCAGGGTTCATAAAATTCCTAAATCCTTTCCACCCGCTATTTTCATCATCAATAACATGTTGATACTCATGAAGCCAAGCACTATAACTCGCTTTCTCATCAATAACAAATCTACCATCTTTTCCTGGCTTTGGATTTGGTTGATATCCCATTACATTATCTCGATATTCTATCTCTATTCCTTTTGCTTTTAAATCTTCAATTATTTTCACTGTTTCTTCATAATGAGATTCAAAAGCACTTCCTATTTTTTCTCGAATTGGATCTTCGTACGTGCGAAGCATGTTCGCATCAAACGTCTTGTTGTTCCACTGTTTCTGTTTTGTACGATATTTCTTTTTATTATTCTCATCCAAAGAATTTTTTGCTAATCTACCATACTTTTCTGCTTGTTTCTTAGCATATATCTTTTTCTGCTCTAACCGATAGTTATCCTCAATCTGTTGTATTTCATTCTTCGTATACTTATCATCCGGCGGAGAGCTTATTCCTTCAAAGTATGTCGTATGACTGTCCTTGCACCTTGGATGATAAATAAGGTTGCAAGATATCTAGAAAATTGATATAATATCTACAATAAAATATTTGTAGTACCCTAGTATTAACTAGAAGCTGTAAGGCGTGGGAATGATTAGATCTGAAAAGGATTTGATTGTTTTTGCGTCTTTTTTTTATTTGCGTGGGAAGAGAGAACAGAGAAGAAAGGAGAATCAAAACAATGCAGCAGGGAACAGTAAAGTTTTTCAATGATGAAAAAGGCTATGGTTTTATTGCAGGAGATGATGGTAAAGATGTTTTCGTGCATCGTACCAGACTTTGTATGTCATGGCATAAGATTTTGGAAAAGGGCCAAAGAGTGGCTTATGATGTGGAAACCACAGACAAAGGCAATATGGCAATTAATGTAGTATTAATTTAAGAAGGGAAAAGGGAAATGAGTAAGAAAACAGAGTTAATCAGAGCATTTAAAGAGTACAAAACAAGATATGAAAAGATGCAGGCACAAAAGGTAGAAATTGATAAAAGCACATTATACACACCAGAAGGGCGTGTAAATGCTATTGCTAAATTACTAACAGACTTTGCTCCAACAGTTCAGGCATATCATGATAAGGCCGTAGAGATTATTGATACAGGATTAGCAGCATTAGCAGAGAAATGGAAAAGCAGTAGTGCTGGTAAATTAATGGATAGTGGATATCAAGCAGGGCTTTCTAATGTTATTAAAATGCTGGAACTTGGCGCAGTTCAAGAAAAAGAAGATTTGCAGAATATCATTGATACATATGCGGGAGATTTTAATGCATTGGCAGTAATTAAGAAGGTGCTGAAGAATAGCGGAAATAAGGTACTGCAGGACGTTGTGATTCCAGAAGATAACAGAGAAAAGAACAAACAGCTCTTGGCTCAATTGAGAGAAAACGTAGACCGAAATATCAATATCGAGACGATAAAGACTGTTTCGAAAGGCTGGAATGCATTCAATCAAGGTCTTACAGATGTATCTGCAAGCATGGAAAGTATGGCTGAGTTTGTAGAGACTCGTCTTGGAGATGATTTAGAACTATTAAACTAATTTATTTGCCCTGGAATTTCCGCAATGGATTTTCTAGGGCATTTGTATGGGGGAATATATGGATAAGATTGATAGATTAATAGTAAAAGCTACGTCTAAAACAAGGTTATTTGACAGATTGGAAAAAGACAATGTTTATTTGGGTAAAACGGATGAAGAACTTCTTGATTGTCTTAGAGGAGAGAATTATCGCGCTCCGGAGATGTACACATCAGCTTGGGATAAATTTATGTATGCTTTAATGCATGCAAGGCCTACAGGTGGATTGAAAGAATGAGAGGTGATACAATGGCAAAATTGAGATTAAAAACAAGAACGGCAACAGAGGTTAGAAGAACTCTGACAAGAGTTATGAATATGGTCGCTAATGGGGAGATGGATCATAAAACAGCCAATACGATTATCCTTGGCTGTAATGCTGTATTATCGTCCATTCGCACAGATGATCAGCAAAGAAAGATTGATGAATTAGAAAGAATTCTAAATAAGGAGCGGTAAATGTATGGACCGGGTAAGCAGATTGATTCAGAAAGCAAAACCGAAGCAAACAATACACGATGTTTTACAGAAAGATAATCCATATTGGGGGTTAAATTATGAGGAACTGAAGGCATATAGACGGTCTGATTCTAAGCAAATTCTTCCAGAAGTTGGAACGATAGAGCATACTAAATACATGTACGCGGTTTTACAAGCTAGAACGAGTAGAAAGAGATGATACTATGACGAACGAACAACTTGTTGCGCGCATCAAGGCGGGCGAAAACGAAGCGGAGAATATGTTGCAACTGTGGGAACAAAACAAAGGTTTTATACATCAGATGGCTGTAAAGTTCCGAGGTTATGCAGAAATTGATGATTTAAAACAAGAGGGATATATTGGGCTGTGTACGGCCGTAGAACATTATGAACCAATGGCAGGTGCGTCATTCATTCATTATGCTGCTTTTTGGATACAGCAGACAATGCAGAGATATATTGAAAATTATGGTAGTGTTGTGCGTGTGCCGGTAAAGGTTGGAAATGAACTGCGCAAATACAAGAAGATATTAAGTGAATATCGTAAATGGTATGGCAAGGAGCCAACAGATTTAGAAATGCAGGCGTTTCTTGATGTTAATAGAGAGGAACTAGAGAATATCAAAAAAGTCACCTTAGTAGTCAATACACGAAGTCTGAGCGAGCCTATCGGTGGAGAAGATGAAGATATTACTTTGAGTGATTCGATTGCATCAGATCAGAATGTAGAAGACGATGCTATCGAGAAATTAGATACTGCCGCAATGAAAGAAGTGATATGGAGCGCGGTTGATGCTTTGCCGGAGAACTATCCAGAAGTACTTCGTTATAGGTACCAGGATAGGATGACACTGAAAGAGATTGGAGAAAGTCTTGGCGTTGCTCCAGAACGTGCAAGACAGATAGAAAAGAGTGCATTAAGGAAACTGCGAATTCCAAGTAGATGCGAATCGTTCAGAGGATATTATGAGCAATACATAGCACCTGCAACAATACATCATGTAGGGCTTGCTAGATATAATACAACATGGACAAGTGCGGTTGAAGCCGAAGTGCTGGGATGGTAATCTAAACTCAAAAAGGAGTGCTGAATTATCATGAAAGAAAAAGTAAACAAAAAGGAATTTAGCAATTTAGATATGGAGAAAACAATAAAAGTATTAGTTGAACTTTTTGCAAAGTAGGAAGAGGTAGTTGTTGAATACACAATAGAGAAGATTCGTTAACAAGCACTGCCTACTACTATCAAATTTGGTTAACGTTTGGTTAACAAAGGTACGTAAAAACAGATAATGTTAACCAAAACTACAAAAAAGGCAAATGCGAGAAAAGGCGTATTTCTGCGTGTTTTTTCATAATGACAAAAGATAAAAAGACATAAAGTATAACTACGGACCAAAAGGTCGGGAGTTCGAATCTTCTCGCCCACGTTGAAAATAAACCTTGAGAACATAGTGTTTTCAAGGTTTTTATATTTATATATGGATTTTATAATAGAATTAACGAATGATTCCGCAAGCGATTTTGTTACCTGAATCACCAGCAGGCTGTGTGGTGAAATCGTCGCGATTTGCGTGAAGAACCAAAGTTTTGCCAATAATCTCCTTGAGGGTAAAACGATTTGTCAAGAAGGAAGAAAAGGCATAGCCATTATTTCCAAATAGTGGAGGCATATCACCACTATGGTGTGGGTGTGGACAATCTGTAGGGTTGTAGTGAGTTAATGCATTTGCAAAAGGGTCGCTTTCATTTCCTGTGCAGCTGTTGCCGGAATGGATGTGTAAGGCAAAGATGGGATTGGCACAAGGTTCACCCGGGTTTGGGAGATTGATAGCTTCCGTAGCAACCAGCACACCGAAATTTGTTTGATAAAAATGGGTCACAGCTTTGAGTTCGGGATAGGCATCGCTCCCTTTTAATATTGCTGTTGCGTGTGGCTTTTGACGAAGAATAGAAATGAAGTTCATTAGCAAGAATCCCCTTTCTTTTAGTGTGTTGATATTAAGGTATGATGTGCGAGGAAAATGGTGAGAAAATAAAAAAGACTTGCAGAAATCTGTAGGGTGTGATAGAATACTTTTGTTATATACGCAGGAGGTGTGAAAAGATGGCAGTTTTGAAAACAATATTGATGATTTTATTTGCAATAGATTGTATCGTATTAACAGTAATCGTATTACTTCAGGAAGGTAAGTCTGCAGGACTTGGAACAATCAGCGGTGCAGCTGAAAGCTATTGGGGACAGAACAAAGGACGCTCTATGGAAGGTGCACTTGTAAAGTCTACAAAGTTTGCAGCAATCTTATTTATCGTTTTAGCAGCAGTTTTAAATTTAAAAGTTTTTGCTTAAATGGTATGAACCAAGGATAATTACGAAACACTCTTATTAAGGCAAAAAATAAGAGTGTTTTTTTATGTTTTTAAGAAAGGAGACAACGGAATGGACACTACATTTGAAAAAAGAAAAAAAGTCATTTATGAATTAATCTGCAGTGATTTTTATACGCCGATGAAACTCAAAGAACTTGCCATTCTGTTGCAAGTACCAAGAGAACAAAGGCAGGAATTAAAAGAAGTTTTAGATGCCTTGGAAGCTGACGGGAAGGTGCAAGTTTCAAGTAAGGGCAAATATACAAAAGGGGAAGCTAAGAAACTCATCGGAACGTATCAGGCACATCCACGAGGATTTGGATTTGTCGTGTTAGAGGGGGAAGAAGAGGATTTATTTATCTCCGAGGATGACCGAAATGGTGCCTTTAACGGAGACCAGGTGGAAGTTGTAATTAAAGCTTCGCCGAGGGGGAAGAGAAAAGAAGGAAAGATTGTACGTATTATGTCTCGAGGGACAACCAAGGTTGTGGGATATTTTGAACGTAGCAAGAAGTTCGGTTTTGTACGACCGGATGACCAGCGATTTTTAAAAGACATTTTTGTGCCATTGGAACGATCCAAAGGTGCGGTTACGGGACATAAGGTTGTAGTAGAACTGACACAATATGGTGGGCCGAATAAAAAACCGGAAGGAAAAGTTATAGAGATTCTCGGACATGTAAATGACCCTGGTACGGATATTTTATCTATTGTAAAAGGTTATGATTTACCGATGGAATTTTCAGAGAAAGTACTCAATCAGGCAGAGCGTGTGGCAAAAGACGTAAGTGAGGCGGATATGTCTGGAAGGCTTGACTTGCGTGAGCAGACAATGGTAACCATTGACGGAGAAGATGCCAAAGATTTAGATGATGCGATTTCATTGACGAAAGAAGGTTCTTCTTATATACTTGGAGTACACATCGCTGATGTGACGAACTATGTGCAGGAAAAAAGCGCACTGGATAGAGAAGCATATAAGCGGGGGACTAGTGTTTATCTGGTAGACCGAGTAATACCGATGCTTCCGCACACATTGTCAAACGGTATTTGTTCGCTCAATGCGGGAGAGGATCGTTTGGCACTCAGTTGTATTATGACTATCAACGAAAAAGGTCTAGTAGTTGACCATACCATAGCAGAGACAGTTATTCGTGTGGATGAGAGGATGTCTTATACTAGCGTGAAAAAAATTCTGGAAGATAAGGATGAAGAGGAAATTTGCCGATATCGAGAGCTTGTTCCGATGTTTGAAATGATGGAAGAACTTGCAGGAATTTTGCGCGAAAAACGTCACAAACGTGGCTCTATTGATTTTGATTTTCTGGAAACAAAGATGGTGCTTGATAAGGAAGGAAAGCCAATTGCCGTAAAGCCGTATGAAAGAAATGTGGCAACAAAGATTATCGAAGACTTTATGTTGCTTGCAAATGAAACGGTTGCTGAGGATTATTTTTGGCAGGAGATTCCGTTTCTTTATCGTACCCATGAGTCGCCTGATGAAGAAAAGATGAAGACCCTTGCTACGTTTATCCATAATTTTGGTTATTCTATGCATATATCCAATAAGGAAATACGGCCGAAGGAGATTCAGAAACTTCTAACAAAAGTAGAAGGTTCTGCGCAGGAACCACTGATTAGTAGGTTGGCACTTCGTTCTATGAAGCAGGCAAAATATACGCCTGAGAATACAGGACATTTTGGTTTAGCAACTTCTTATTATTGTCATTTTACGTCACCGATTCGAAGATATCCTGATTTGCAGATACATCGCATTATCAAGGAAAATTTGCGAGGTCGGATGAATGAAGACAGGAGAGAGCATTATGCCGGCATTTTGCCGGAAGTGGCGAAGAATACCAGCACAAGAGAACGCTTGGCAGAAGAGGCAGAGCGTGAGACAATTAAGTTAAAGAAAGTAGAATATATGGCGGCCCATGTAGGTGAGGAATTTGAAGGTGTGATTTCAAGTATTACCAAGTGGGGTGTTTATGTGGAACTTGAAAATACGATTGAAGGTCTGGTGCATGTGACCAATATGTGGGACGATCACTATGAGTATCTGGAAGATAAATATGAAATGGTAGGTGAGCATACCGGGAAAGTATATCGCCTTGGTGAAACTGTCACAGTGCGTGTGGTTGGAACAGACAAATTACAAAGAACAATCGATTTTGAGTTTGTTTAGAAAGGAACAGTAGTTATGGCAAAGGATTCTGTCAAGCTGATAGCAAATAATAAAAAAGCATATCATGATTATTTTATATTAGAAACCTATGAGGCGGGTATATCCTTGCACGGGACAGAGGTAAAATCGCTTCGTATGGGGAAATGTAGTATCAAAGAAGCTTTTGTGCGCGTGGATAATGAAGAAGTATTTGTATATGGTATGCATATCAGCCCGTATGAAAAGGGGAATATTTTTAACAAAGATCCTTTGCGTGTGAAAAAGCTGTTGTTGCACAAAGCAGAAATTAGAAAATTAATCGGAAAGATTAAGGAAAAAGGCATGACGCTTGTGCCACTAAAAGTATACCTAAAAGGGAGCCTTGTAAAAGTAGAAATAGGTCTTGCAAAAGGTAAAAAACTTTATGATAAACGCGATGACATTGCGAAGAAAGACCAGCAAAGAGAAGCGCAGAGAGACTTTAAGATAAGAAATTTAGATTAAGAGGTGAGAATATGGTTCCTACAACAAAAGAAGAATTACGTAAACTTGTATCGAATACAACCGTTGAGGTTTATGAGGAATTAACGCCTCAGTTAGTGCGATTAATTGAAGAAACAAAACATGATGATAGTCTGACAGAGCAGCAAAAACAGGATGAGATTACCCTTCATATGATGGGGTACACAAAGGCTTGTACCAATGAGATTATTATTGAGGTGCTTAGCCAGATATTGAATGTAGAGTAACAAAAAGATAGCCATTGGCTATCTTTTTGTTTGGTTTAAAATCATTTGTTTTCCGTTTAAAACAGCGTCTGCTAATTGGTTTCCTTTATAACTTAATTTCAACGAGAAGAATGGTGCATTTTCATCTAACAAGCGATGGAAAATAAAATCGCCTTCCCATAGATTTAGATTATAGATATCTTGCTTTGGAACCCATTCGAGAGTACCTTCGTTGCAAGGAACTAAGCTTCCTTCAAATTCATCTGCAGTGTATAAATGCATATATTCTGCTTCTTCAAGTTCATCTGTGATAAAGGTTACAATACCACGAAAACGATAGGAAGTGAGCGTAAGGCCTGTTTCTTCTTTGACTTCTCGAAGGAGGCAATCCTCTGGAGATTCATTTGCCATAAAGTGTCCGCCTACGCCAATCCATTTGTCTTTGTTAATATCATTTTTCTTTGATACACGATGAAGCATAAGATAACAATTATCTTTTTCAATGTAGCAAAGAGTTGTCAGGTTTTTGATGTTTCTCATCTGTTATTTTTCAACCGTCACTTTTTTCATGACTTGGTCTTCAAATGGTCTGTCACGAAAATCAGTTGGAGTTTCTGCAATCTTGTTTACGATATCCATACCTTCGATTACTTTTCCAAATGCAGCATACGAACCATCAAGATGTGGTGAAGTCTGGTGCATAATAAAGAATTGAGAACCTGCTGAATCAGGGTGCATAGCGCGCGCCATAGAAAGTACACCAGGTTCATGTTTTAAATCGTTTTTAAAACCGTTCTGTGAAAATTCCCCTTTAATCTGATAGCCCGGGCCACCCATGCCTGTTCCTTCAGGACAACCTCCCTGAATCATAAAGCCACGAATAACACGGTGGAAAATAAGACCGTCATAGAACCCTTTTTCTACAAGTTCAACAAAGTTTTTTACTGTATTTGGTGCAATATCCGGGTATAATTCTGCTCTCATAATATCCCCGTTTGCCATTTCAAATGTAATAATTGGATTTGCCATTTTTATAAATTCCTTTCTGTTTGTAATAGTTGTCCATAAACATAGTAAGCTATATCGTGTCAAAAAACAAGAATTTTAAATTATTTTAAAAAAAGGCTTGCATTATTGGTAAATTTGGAACATAATAGCAGAATAGTATAAAAAACAGAATATCTAGGTGAACCTTGCAGGATGACTGTGAGGGGATAGAACTTTGGAGAAACCCATTAGGTTGGGGGCCGAAGGTGCAAGCGTTAAGCGAAACTCTCAGGCAAAAGGACAAAGATGTGTGATTCAATATGGAATTGTAACAGATTGTTGTATTTTGCGACCAATCTGTTTTTTTTACGCAAAAATAAAATATAGGAGGGACTAATCGTGAATGCATTAGTACAAAAGATTACAGAAATTAATAATGTGGTAAACACATGGATATGGACCGATTTTGGTTTGTATTTGCTTCTTATTGCAGGTGTGATTATGACACTTGTAACAGGTGTGTTTCAGATTACACACTTGCGTCACTGGTGGACAAAGACTATCGTGACAGTATTTAAAAAGGATAATACGTCGACAAAGAAAACAGACAAAAAGTCTATCACACAGTTCCAGGCACTTTGTACGGCACTTGCAGCTACTGTAGGTACCGGAAATATCGCCGGTGTGGCGGCAGCTATCTGTATCGGTGGGCCAGGTGCAGTGCTTTGGATGTGGATTGCAGCATTCCTCGGAATGATGACAAACTTCTCAGAAAACGTACTTGGTATTTACTATCGCCGTAAAAATAAAGACGGTGAATGGGCAGGCGGTGCTATGTATTACTTAAAAGATGGTTTGGGTAGTAAGAAAGGTATGAAAGTACCGGCATCTATCTTGGCAGTGTTATTTGCTATTTTTGCCATCTTAGCATCCTTCGGTATCGGTAATATGGGTCAGGTAAATAAGATCACATTGAATATGGAATCTGCATTCTTTTCAAATGTGACTTGGCAAATTGGCAACTTAAACATGATTAACTTGATTATTGGTTTGGTGCTTTTGGTTCTCGGTGCACTGATTATCATCGGTGGTTTGCAGAGAATTGCAACCGTAGCAGAACGTGTTGTTCCATTTATGGCAGTGGCATACATAGTATTGGGCTTAGTTGCTGTTGGTATCAATTATGATTTGGTTATTCCTGCATTCAAATCCATCTTTACACATGCGTTGGGTGTAAAAGCTTTGGCAGGTGGTGCAACGGGTGCTGCATTAAAGCTGGTTATCGTTCAGGGATGTAAAAGAGGTGTGTTCTCAAACGAAGCAGGTCTTGGTTCTTCCGTTATGGTTCACTCTGCATCGAACGTAAAGGAACCAGTAAAACAAGGTATGTGGGGAATCTTTGAAGTGTTCTTTGATACGATGGTTGTATGTACTATGACAGCGCTTATCGCATTGACATCAGGATTGATTAACTTAGAAACAGGTGTGGTAAATGCAGGCGTTAGCGATGCAACATTAATCAGTAGTGCTTTCGGTAACATCTTTGGTCAACCGGGAGAATGGTTTATCGCTATTGCAATGTTGTTATTTGCGTTTACAACAGTGCTTGGATGGTCACAGTATGGTTCTGTTGCAGTAGAGTATCTCTTTGGTGAAAAAGCAGTGAAAGTGTATAAAGTTATTTTCGTATTGATGATTGTTTCCGGTGCAGTGATGACATCTTCTCTTGCATGGGATATCTCAGATACATTTAATGGACTTATGATGCTTCCAAACTTAATTGCAGTTGTACTTCTTAGCCCATTGGTATTTAGAATTACAAGAAATTATGTAAACCGTAAAATCAAAGGCAAAGATGAAAAACCAATGTTCTCATTTGACCCTGAGATTCAGGCAGCTGCAGAAGCAAGCGCAAGCGAAGACATTATTGAATAATATGGAAAAAGTAGACAGGTTCGAGGCTTTCTCGGACTTGTCTTTTTTTAGGTGTTTTTTGCCTATGCCTTGCAAATACTAGCAATATGAAGTAAAATAAAACCCGATGGAAATTTTGGAGGAAGGCTATGAGCATGATTAAGACAGACAACCTGATATTTGAATATGCCAAACGCGATGAAGAGGGAAATGTCATCGGTTCTTTTCGTGCCATAGACGAAGTAAACATTGACATAGAGCCGGGACAGTTTATTGCAATCCTAGGGCATAACGGGTCGGGAAAATCCACCTTAGCAAAGCATATGAATGCCATCTTGACACCGACGGAAGGTGCTATGTGGGTGGATGGGAAAAACACCAAGGAAGAAGAAAATATCTGGGATGTCAGACAGACAGCGGGAATGGTATTTCAAAATCCAGACAACCAGATTATCGGAACCGTTGTGGAAGAAGATGTAGGGTTTGGACCAGAGAATATCGGTGTTCCGACCGACGAGATTTGGCAACGTGTAGAAGAAAGTTTATCTGCCGTAGGTATGATAGAGTATCGCCATCATTCGCCGAACAAATTGTCCGGTGGACAAAAGCAGAGAGTGGCCATTGCAGGAGTGGTTGCCATGCGACCAAAATGTATCGTTTTAGATGAGCCGACCGCTATGCTGGATCCAAATGGTAGAAAAGAAGTGCTTCGCACGGTAGAAGAATTGCGAAAAAAAGAAAAAGTCACCGTAATTTTAATTACCCATTATATGGAAGAAGTGATTGGTGCTGACCGTGTAATTGTAATGGATAAAGGTCATATCGTAATGGACGGAACCACCAAGGAAATCTTTAGCCAGGTAGAGCGCCTAAAAGAACTTCGATTGGATGTTCCACAAGTGACACTTCTTGCTTACGAATTAAAGAAGAAAGGTCTTCCGATTGCAGATGGGATTTTGACTACCAAGGAGCTTATTAAAGAGCTTGAAAAATGCAACTCTAAGGCTGAACATTCGGACAAGATTCGTATTGAAAAAACAGTCGCTACAGATAAAAAGAAAGAGCCAATTATAAAGATAGAGCATCTGAACTATATCTATAGTCAGGGAACGGCCTATGAAAAGAGGGCTTTAAAGGATATTAATTTAGAAATCCATGAAGGTGAGTTTTTGGGAGTTATCGGACACACAGGTTCCGGAAAATCTACGCTGATACAGCATTTGAATGGGCTACTGAAAGCGACTGATGGAAGCCTTGTTTATCAAGGAGAAAATATTTACCAGGAAGGCTACCAATTGAAAAACCTGCGAAATCAAGTGGGATTGGTATTCCAGTATCCGGAGCATCAGCTTTTTGAGGCAGATGTATTATCTGATGTGTGCTTTGGACCGAAAAATCAAGGGCTTTCTACTGAGGAGTGCACAAGACGCGCAAAGGAAGCATTGGAGCTTGTAGGACTTTCCGAAAAATACTATGAGTATTCCCCGTTTGATTTATCCGGCGGACAAAAGCGTCGTGTGGCCATCGCAGGTGTGCTTGCCATGAAACCGAAGGTGTTGGTGCTTGACGAACCGACTGCGGGATTGGATCCAAAGGGAAGAGATGAGATATTAGACCAGATTGCATATTTGCAGAAGCAGGAAAATCTGACCGTTGTCCTGGTTTCTCACAGTATGGAAGATATTGCAAAATATGTGGACCGCATCGTTGTGATGAATCGGGGCACAAAAATGTATGATGCCCAGCCAAAAGAAGTGTTTGGCTATTATAAAGAATTAGAAAAAGTGGGGCTTTCTGCACCACAGGTTACTTATATTATGCACGAGCTTTGCAAAAAGGGAATGGTGGTAAATACACAGGCCACCACCATTGCAGAGGCAACAGAGGAGATTTTAAAAGCATTATGATTCGAGATATTACGATAGGACAATATTATCCGGCAAACAGTCCCTTGCATCGATTAGATCCAAGGGTTAAAATTGTGTGCACATTGCTCTATTTGATTTCTCTATTTTTGTTTCGCAGTATCCTCGGCTATGTGGTTGCCACCGCATTTTTGTTTGGAACCATAAAGTTTTCTAAGGTTCCGTTTCGTTATATCGTAAAGGGATTAAAACCGATTATTATGTTGCTGATGATTACGGTGGTTTTTAACTTGTTTTTGACAAGAACCGGAGAAACGTTGGTGCAGGTATGGTTTTTGAGGGTCACGGATGATGGGCTTCGCACTGCCGTGTATATGGCGATTCGTCTCATCTATTTAATATTAGGGTCCTCACTGATGACATTTACTACCACACCGAATGCATTGACAGACGGAATTGAATCGCTTCTTAAGCCATTAAACAAGATAAAGGTGCCAGTACATGACATTGCCATGATGATGTCCATTGCCCTTCGCTTTATTCCGATTTTGCTAGAAGAGACAGATAAGATTATGAAAGCGCAGATTGCCAGAGGAGCAGATCTTGAAAGTGGCAATATCATTCAAAAGGCAAAGAGTATGGTTCCAATCTTAGTTCCGCTTTTCGTATCGGCGTTTCGCCGTGCAAATGATTTGGCTATGGCTATGGAAGCCCGTTGTTATCGTGGCGGCGATGGTAGGACCAAGATGAAACCACTTGTTTATAAGGAAAGAGACTATGTGGCATATGCGGCTACCATTGGATATATGGTGTTGGCTGTTTTTATAGGAAGATTTGTGCCATTTAACATATGGATTTTTTAGGAGATAAAGATGAAACGAGTGAAACTGACGGTGGCCTATGACGGCACCGGGTATTGTGGCTGGCAGATACAGCCAAATGGCATTACAGTGGAAGAAGTTCTAAATAAAGCACTCCGAAAATTAACCGGGGAAGAGATTACAGTGATGGGTGCTAGCCGAACAGATTCGGGTGTTCACGCTATGGGAAATGTGGCTGTGTTTGATACGAACACAAGCATTCCAGCGGAGCGAATAGCGATGGCTCTTAACCAAAGATTGCCGGAAGATATTACCATTGTAAAATCGGAAGAAGTTTCGGCTGACTTTCATCCGAGATATGGCGACATTAAAAAAACATACGAATATCACATTGTTAATACAAGAATGCCTATGCCGACAAAGAGACTTTATAACTATTTTGTCTCTTATGACCTTGATATAGAGAAGATGAGAGAGGCTGCCGGCTATCTTGTGGGAGAACACGATTTTGTGAGCTTTTGTAATGTACGTACGGATGTGGAAAATACGGTGCGAACCGTCTATGCATTGGATGTGTTGCAACAAGGTGACGAGATTACGGTGCGTATCACAGGAAACGGATTCCTTTATAATATGGTTCGCATTATTGTAGGTACCCTCATCCGTGTGGGTCGGGGATTTTATGAGCCAGAGGAAGTAAAGGAAATTTTAGAAGCAAAGAAAAGAACTGCAGCAGGGGTGACAGCTCCGCCGCAAGGATTATTTTTAATGGAGATAGAGTACAAGTAAATGAAGATTACAGAGTTTGACATTACCTTATCGGAAGAAACCATTCTTTCTATGCTGGATGTGATGGAAGGAAAAGAAGAAGAGATTGCAAAAAGAGTGCGAGAAATTCTTCCATTGGCATATGAAAAATTACACCCAGTTGCATTGTTTGCATTCCAAGGGGAAGCGTTATATGCGTTGCAGACGGTTGGGAGTGAAATTACAGCATGGGCGGACAGTCTTTTGAAAGAAGGAAATTACATAGGAGGACTTCTTGCAGATACCATAGCAAATGCTTATATATTTGCAATGGATGAAGCTTTGGGGGATACGGTGGTTTCTCTTTGTAAGGAGAGAAAAAAAGGCATTACTACCCGTATGGAAGCACCGGCCAATATGCCGATTTTTATGCAGAAAAAAATTCTTGAGATTACAGAAGCAGAAAAAGAGGTAGGTGTAACCATCAAAGATAGTATGATGTTTGACCCTGTTAAAACCATGGGGCAGATATATTTATTGAGTGATGATATAACTACATATCAAAATTGCCACACCTGCGAAGGGTGCGGCAACTTAACTTGTCCATCTCGTAAAATTTAGAAAAATACATTATCGCCGATAATGGTTCCGGCGTGTCCGGAGGAAGCGGAGCGAAAGCTTACGCAATCTCCTACGTTATTTTTTCCTGCAAGGGCATCTTCAGCTGCCTGTTTGCAGGAATTTTTTATGCCTCGATTTAATACTCTTTCTACCAGACCGTTTGTGGCAGGTGGAAATTGTCCGCTCTGGAAAACGACACCACGCAAGGTGTCCGGATAATGTCGGCTCTTCATGCGGTTTACGACTACCGAGCCTACTGCAAGCATTCCTTCATAATGGGAGTCACCTGCTTCACATTCGATAAGGGCTGCAAGAAGTTCAACGTCACTTGCAGTGATTTCTTTCACTGGGTCACGTAGTTCAGTAGGCGGTTTAGGCGTGTCCGGTTTCTCTTCCCGCTCTGGAATAATCGGTTCCACCTTTTCCTTCGCTTTTTCTGCTTCTAGTCTTGCTTTTTCCTTTGCCGCGGCAATCTTTTGATTGTAGGCCACAAGTTCAGCAGAAGCGATATTGATTTGGCCCTTTAGTTTTGTTTCCTTTTCAGTCAACGTGTTTTGTAGGTCTGAAAGCTCCTTTTGCCGTGCTTTTAAGGATGCCTCTTTTTCAGCAATGCTTTTTTGCGTCTCGATAAGTGTATCTAAGGCATGTTTGTCATATTTGGCAATGCTTGTCATAAAGGACATACGACTTAAGAATTCCGCCATGCTGTGGGAAGAAAAAAGAACATCTAAAAGCGTGGTGGTATTGTTTTCATACATATATTTAATTCGTGTTTTCATAGACTCGTATTGTATGAGTTCTTCGCCTTTGGCGTTTGCAAGCTCTTCTTTGGTCTTTTGTAGTTCGCTACCGATTTTCTCGATTTGCGAGACCGTATAATCAAGCTCTGCACCAATCTGCTCAGATTCCTGTTTTAAGCCGGACAGTTCGTTTTTGAGTTCCTGTCCATCTTTTTCTGCGAAGGATACCGAACAGAAATTCCCAGCAAGGAGACTAATTATGAGAAGGTACAAAGAGAGTCTTTGAAATAGTCTTACTTGTTTCATAAAAAAACCTCTTTAAATAAAGTTATCTTAAGCATTATACTATAAATTGCATTTTGACGCAAATTTTGATAAAATAAGAGCGGACTATGGATAGTCAAAGGAGAAAGAAGATGCAAAAATACGAAGAAGAAAATTATCGTTTTGAACATATAAAAGATAAGATTTATCCGTGGGTAAAAGAGATGCTTGTGGATTATCACGCATTAAACGGAAAGCACATTTCGGATAAAGATACGCCGATTATTTCATTTGTGGGTGACTTGATGATTATCTTTGTCATAAAGCGAGGAGAAGACTTGTTTGAAATCGTAAAAGACAATATGCTTCCGCCGGATGTGGACATAGAAGAACTTTATCACACCGCTTGCACGAATCTTGTGAGAGATGTAAAGTTTGTCATTTCCAATACATTGTATGGTGGATTTGGAATTATAGCGGATGGGCATCATGAGGCAAGTTCGTTGTGTTTTAAACATATATGGAGTATGTGCGCAGAAAAATTAGAAGATGACATAGTGATAATGGCACCGGCAAAGGATATGGTTCTATTTGTTCCGGCGGGTAATCCGACTCAGATAGATGCCATGATTTCCTTTGGAAAAGAGGCGTATGAGCGAAACAAAGACAAAGTCAGCGATAAACTGTTTTTGTTTTTAAAAGATAGAAAGGAACTTGTGCCATATGAAGCATAAAATCAAGATGATAGGAATGGACCTTGACGGGACACTGTTGGCGGATGATAAGAAGGTGACGGCTTACACGAGGGAGGTTCTTTTAAAGGCGATTCGGCAAGGCGTAGTGGTTTTGGTGGCAACGGGCCGTCCGTTAAGTGCCATACCAGAGGAGCTTTTAACATTTCCGGGAATGCGATATATTGTCACAGCCAATGGAGCACAGGTGTTAGACTTGCAAGAAGATGTGGTTCTAGAAGAGAGTAGTCTTTCTGCCACGACTGCATGCGAGGTGCTTCGTATCTTAAAAGATTATGATGTGATGCGAGAAATATTTGTAAAAGGTATCGGTTATGGAGAACGCGAGAAGATAGAGCGCGTGGAAGACTTTTTTGAAACGGCATCCATGAGAGACTATATTCGCCAGACGCGTATTCCAGTAGAGAGTCTGACAGACACGCTTAGCGAACTACATGCAGGTGTGGATAAAGTACATGCCATTTTTAATAATTTAGAAGAGCGAAAAGAAGCCAGAGAGCGCATTCTACAGCTAGATGGCGTGGTTGTAACAGGTGCTTTTGGAAATACCTTAGAGATTAACAAAGAAGGAACCAGTAAAGCAGAAAGCTTGATTCGTTTGGGGCAGATGCTTGGTATCGAGAGAGAAGAAATCATGGCATGTGGTGACGGCATGAATGATTACGAGATGATTGAAAAAGTGGGGTTTGGGGTCGCTATGGAAAACGGCAATCCAAAGGTAAAAGAAATTGCGGATTATGTGACCGTTTCGAATGAAGAAGACGGTGTGGCAAAAGCCATTGAAAAATTTGTGTTGGAGGAGAATGCATAATGTTAGAAATGTTAAAAGTAGTACTACTTGGAATTGTAGAGGGAATTACCGAATGGCTTCCAATCAGTAGTACAGGACATTTGATTCTAGTAGATGAGTTTGTGAAACTAGGAGCCAGTGATGCCTTTAAAGAGATGTTCAATGTGGTAATTCAGCTAGGAGCCATATTGGCGGTAGTAGTGTTATTTTTCCATAAATTAAATCCGTTTTCGCCGAAGAAGACGGTAGAGGAAAAAAAGGATACGATTAGCTTGTGGATGAAAGTGGTAATTGCCTGTATTCCGGCAGGAGTGTTGGGAATTCTTTTTGATGATTGGATGGAAGCACATTTCCATAATTATGTGGTAGTATCTCTTATGTTGATTTTATACGGTGTGCTATTTATTGTGATTGAAAGATGGAATAAGGGAAGAAATGCTGTAGTTACAGATCTTGCACAACTTTCCTATAAAACAGCACTATTGATAGGCGTGTTCCAAGTGTTATCGTTGATTCCAGGCACATCCCGTTCCGGAGCAACGATTATCGGAGCGTTGCTTTTAGGGGTTACTAGATATGTGGCAGCCGAGTTTACGTTCTTCCTTGCAATACCGGTAATGGTAGGAGCAAGTGGTGTGAAAATCCTAAAGTTTTTAAAAGATGGCGGTGGATTTAGTGGTACGGAAGCCGGTATGCTGATTGTGGGTTGTCTGGTGGCATTTTTGGTATCTGCCGTGGCAATTAAATTCTTAATGGGATATGTGAAGAAACACGATTTTGCAGTGTTTGGATATTATCGAATTATTTTAGGAATTTTAGTACTTGGGTATTTCCTTTTGTTTTAAAAAGTGGTAGAATAAATAGCATATTTGAATTTTTATGCAAATAAAAGGTATATTTATGAACTGGAGGATGAAAAAATGAAAATGAAAAAATTAGTAAGTGCATTGCTTGTAATCGCTTGTGTAGTGGCTATGGCAGCATGCGGAAAGAAAGAAGCAGTAACTGCAAAAGTAATTGATGTGGAACTTACACAGGAACAATATGCATTTGGTGTGGATAAAGACCAACCGGAATTGTTACAGAAGACAAATGATTTCATCAAGAAGATTATGGAAGATGGAACATTTGATGCAATTTGTGAAAATTACTTTGGCGATGGAACACCGAAGGCTGTAACATCAGGAAAAGAAGATGCTTCTAAAGATCAGTTGTTAGTTGCAACAAACGCAGAATTTGCACCATTTGAATATAAAGAAGGTGACAAATACTACGGTATCGATATGGAAATCGCAGCACTTCTTGCAGAAGAACTTGGAAAAGAATTAGTAATCGTAAATATGGACTTTGATTCTGTATGTTTGTCAATCGGACAGCACAAATGCGATATCGCAATGGCTGGTCTTACTGTAAATGAAGAAAGAAAAGAATATGTGACATTCTCAGAATCTTACTACAATGCAGCTCAGAAAATCGTTGTAAAATCTGACAACACAGAATTTGATGAATGCAAAGACGTAGCAGCTGTAGAAGCAATCTTAAATGCAAAAGATGATGCATGTAAGATTGGTGTTCAATCAGGAACAACAGCACAGTTCTATGTAGAAGGTGACGAAGGCTGGGGATTTGCAGGTTTCCCTGTAACTTCAAAGGGTTATAAGAATGGTTCTTTGGCAGTACAAGATATGCTTAATGGAAACATTGATTATGTAATTATCGATGCAGCTCCTGCAGACAGCATTACAGCAGCAATCAATAGCATGAGATAGGAATTAAGAAGATTTTATGGGAAATTTTGATAGAAAGATAGATAGATTCTTAGAGATATTTATCGAGCAAAATGGATATAAGACGGTGATAGAAGGGTTGCAAAACACCCTTCTTATTGCCATTACGGGATTAATTATCGGTATCTTAATCGGAACACTAATCGCTACTGTGCGAGTGCTACCGAAGTATAAGAGACTGCCAAGAGTACTGAATAGTATCTGTACGTTTTATGTGGAATTGTTTCGAGGAACACCAATCGTTGTACAGCTACTTATTTTCTATTACGTACTGTTCCCGCTTTGGGGTGTGAATATGACAGGTGTGCAGGTGTCTATGTTAGTCTTTGGATTAAATAGTGGTGCCTATATATCAGAGATTATGCGAAGCGGAATTCAATCTGTAGATAGTGGACAGATGGAAGGTGGTCGTTCCGTTGGGCTTAGCTTTGGAACAACAATGATGAAGATTGTAATTCCGCAGGCAATAAAAAATATCTTGCCAACACTTGGCAACGAGTTTATTGCATTGATAAAAGAAACTTCCGTTGTAAGTTTTGTCGGTGCTGCTGACCTTTATAAAGCATTTAACGTAATCGGTTCAAACAGTTATGAATTTATGGTTCCATATATTGTAATGGCACTTATTTATATTGTTTTGGTACTCATTATCAGTGCTGCAATTAAGTTGATGGAAAGGAGCCTGGGAAAAAGTGATAGACGTCGTTAATCTGAAAAAGAACTTTGATGGTGTAGAAGTTTTAAAAGGAATTGATATTACCATCAATAAGGGCGATATTGTGGCGGTAGTCGGTGTGTCAGGTTCCGGGAAAAGTACATTCCTTAGATGCCTTAACTGTATGGAAGACCCGACAAGCGGCAGTATCATATTTAATGGAGTTGATATCGCAGATATGAAGGTGGATATTAATATTCATCGTCGTCATATCGGTATGGTATTTCAACATTTTAACTTATTTAATAATAAGACGGTGCTTCAAAACATTATGCTTGCACCGGTGCATATCCGTTGCAAGGAATTGAAAAAATGGAATAAAGAACATCCGGATGATAAAAAGACAAAACAGATGATTAAGGAAGAAGAAAAAGAACGTGCAATGAATCTTCTGAAACGAATTGGACTTGAGGATAAAGCAGATGTATATCCGTCTACTTTGTCAGGAGGACAAAAACAGCGTATTGCAATTATCCGTTCTTTGGCTATGAATCCGGACGTGATTTTGTTCGATGAACCAACTTCTGCGTTAGATCCGGAAATGGTAGGCGAAGTATTAGAACTTATGAAAGAGCTGGCCAATGAAGGAATGACCATGGTAGTTGTAACACATGAGATGGGATTTGCGAGAGAAGTGGCAAATCGTGTGATTTTTATTGATGAAGGTGTTATTAAGGAAAGCAATACACCGGAAGAATTTTTTGCAAATCCGAAGGATCCTAGATTGCAGGATTTCTTGTCAAAGGTATTATAAAATGAAATATGAAAGAATAGAAATAGGGCGCTTTTTAGAGCGTCCTAATCGCTTTATAGCGTATGTGGAAATAAAAGGGAAAAAAGAAACAGTTCATGTAAAGAACACGGGGCGCTGTGCGGAGCTTTTGACACCGGGAGCCACCGTGTATTTGCAGCGCACAGATAATCTGGACCGCAAGACACAGTGGGATTTGATTAGCGTAAAAAAGGGAGAACGCATGATAAATATGGATTCCCAGATTCCCAACAAGGTAGTAGAGGAGTGGATTAGACAAGGGAATTTATTCCCCAATGCTACTTTTATTAAACCGGAAACCACATATAAGAATTCCCGCTTTGATTTATACATCGAAGAAGGTGAACGCAAAATCTTTATGGAGATTAAGGGCGTTACGTTGGAAGATGACGGGGTGGTGCGATTCCCGGATGCACCTACTGAGCGAGGAGTAAAACATGTAGAGGAACTGTGCGAAGCTGTAAAAGATGGATATGAGGCATATCTGTTCTTTGTGGTGCAGATGAAGGGTGTGACTTATCTGGCACCCAACAGAAAAACCCATGCTGCATTTGGTGAGGCTATGGAGAGAGCGAAAAAAAGCGGCGTTCAGATATTGGCATATGATTGTCATGTGGAACCGGATGTTATTGAGATTGAAAAAGAGATTCCGGTGGTGTTAGAACCGGAAAATTTATATAGAATGACAGAACCATTGGTGGAATGGTATCAGAAAAACAAGCGAATTTTACCTTGGCGGGATATTAAAGATGCGTATCGCATTTGGATATCGGAGATTATGCTCCAGCAGACAAGGGTAGAAGCGGTGAAACCATTTTACGAGCGATTTTTAAAGAGACTGCCGACAGTGCAGGATTTGGCAGAAGTTTCGGAAGATGAGCTACTAAAGCTTTGGGAAGGACTTGGGTACTATAACAGAGCCAGAAATCTTCAAAAGGCGGCAAAGCAGATCGTATATGATTATCAAGGAGAATTTCCAAGTAAGTATGAGGAGATTTGTACTCTTACAGGGATTGGAAGTTATACGGCGGGAGCAATCGCTTCCTTTGCATTTGGAATTCCAAAACCGGCAGTAGATGGAAATGTACTTCGTGTTATGTCTAGACTGACAGCCAGTTATGATGATATTATGAAGGTAGGTACAAAAAAGAAAGTAGAGGAGACCTTGGAAGGTATTATACCAAAGGGAAAGGCTTGTGACTTTAATCAGGGGCTTATTGAACTTGGAGCAACTGTGTGTGTGCCAAACGGTGCACCAAAGTGTGACGTATGTCCGCTGGCGGATTTTTGTGAGGCGCACAAAAAAGGAATAGCGATGCAGCTTCCGGTAAAGACAAAGGCGAAGGCGCGAAAGATAGAGAAGAAGACGGTACTTATTTTTCAAGATGGAGAGAACCTAGCCATTCGAAAACGTTCCGGAAAAGGTCTTCTTGCGGGACTTTATGAGTTTCCGAATGTGGAAGGCCATCTCACACAAAAAGAAGTAGTGGCGTATAGTAAGCAGATTGGTTTGGCGCCGCTTCGAGTAAAGAAGTTAGAACAGGCGGAGCATATATTCAGCCATGTAGAGTGGAAGATGAAGGGATATATGATTCGGGTAGATGAGTTGGAAGCATCTTGTACGGAAGATATGCTGTTTATCCGGCCGGAAGAAATAGAGGGGAAATATCCGATTCCGGCGGCATTCGAGGCATACACAAAACAGGTGAACATAAAATTGGGGCAGGAGAAATATGAATAAGATGACAGATGTAATTGTAGTGGGGGCAGGAACCGCCGGTTGTGTAGCGGCAAGGTGTCTTGCAGAAAAAGGGAAAAAGGTCTTAATTTTAGAAAAGAAGAATCATATCGCAGGGAACTGCTATGATGAAAAAGATGAGAATGGAGTTCTCATTCATGTGTATGGTCCTCATATTTTCCATACGAATGATGAAACGGTATTTTCCTATCTTTCTCGTTTTACGGATTGGTATTTATTTCATCATGAGGTGGTGGCAAACGTGCATGGCAAGTTGATTCCGGTGCCGTTTAATCTGCATACCTTAAAGGCAGTGTACGGAGAAGAAAAGGGAAATAAACTAGAAGAAAAGTTGGTTTCTATTTACGGCATGGATACCAAAGTGCCGATTTTAGAACTGATGCATCACGAAGACGAAGAACTTCGAATGATTGGGAAATACGTATATGACAATATTTATGTTTACTATACCATGAAGCAGTGGGGGAAAAAACCGGAAGAAATAGACCCGGCGGTGACTGCTAGGGTTCCGGTTAACATTTCCTACGATAATGGATATTTTTCAGATAAGTATCAGGGTGTTCCAAAAGATGGATTTACCAAGATGTATGAAAACATGCTGACTCATGAAAATATCACCGTAAACTGCAACGTGGAAGCCAAAGAAGTATTGGAGATTCGGGGAAATAAGGTGTATTTTGAGGGCACGGAATTTGCTGGAAAAGTCATTTTTACCGGGCCTATCGATGAATTTTTCGATTGCAAGTACGGACGACTTCCGTATCGCACTCTGGATTTCGTGTTTGAGCATTATGAAAGGGACGATTATCAGGGACATGCAGTAGTTAATTATACGGTGGATGAAGCATATACCAGAATTACAGAGTACAAGCATCTCACCGGACAAGTTTGCAAAGGAACTACCATTTCCAAAGAGTATCCAAGTGCTTATACCGGCGAAACAGGGCAGATACCATATTACAGTATTGCAAACGAAGAAAACCATGCATTGTATGAAAAGTACAAAAGTGAAGTAGAAAAAACACAGAACTTCTATCTCTTAGGAAGATTGGCTGAGTATCGATATTATAATATCGATGTAATGGTGGAAAAAGCAATGGAGATGGCGTTGAACATATAAAGACGAAAGAAAGGTTGGATAAGAATATGAATCCACAAGAATTATTAACACTTGCGCTAGAGCATGAAAGTACATATCAGTTTCCAAAGTTTAGTCGAGAAGAAGTTTGGGAATTGGGTTGTGACATGGTAGAATCCTGCAAAGAATATGACGGACCGCTTGCGGTGGAAATCGATATTGCAGGTGTCATGGTGTTCCGTTACTATCCATCAGGAACAGGTGCATTTCATGAAATGTGGTTAGAACGAAAAAGAAAGACCGTGAAAGTGTTAGAAAAAAGTTCCCTTCGAGTGTCTGCGGAGTTAAAAGCAGCAGGGCAGACATTGGAAAAGGATATGTTGCTTGATTCAATGGAATACGCAGATTGTGGCGGTGGATTTCCACTTCGCATGAAGGATGGGTGTATCTTTGGATTTGTGGGAGTTTCCGGTTTGGCGGATACGGTAGACCACGCCGCGCTAATTGGTGGATTAGACCGTTTCTTTAAAAGACACGGGTATCTGTAATATAAGAATGGAGGACGATACATATGCAAAAGAAAATTCGTTGGGGTGTTATTGGTGCGGGAGGAATTGCTGACCGCAGAACGATTCCGGGTATGATGCTATGCGACAATGCGGAATTAGTGGCTGTTATGGAAATAAATATGGAGCTTGCAGAAAAAGCCCGTGCAAAATGGGGATGCAAAAAAGCCTATGATAATGAAGCAGATTTACTTGCAGATCCAGAAATCGATGCAGTTTACATCGCGTCTCCTGTGGTATGTCATGCCAGACAGGCAATGGCGGCAGCGGATGCTGGGAAACATATTTTGATTGAAAAACCATTGGCATTAACTGCTGATGAAGGCGAACAAGTTGTAGCATATTGTGCAGAAAAAGGTGTAAAGATAGCAGTCGGACTGATGATGCGCTTTGGAACTTATGTACAGGCTATGAAAAAAGCCATTGCAGAAAATAAAATCGGACGAGTGGTTTCCGGTTATGCACAATTTACTTGTTGGTATCCGGATATGCCGGGAAACTGGAGACAGAGCAAGAAGAACGGCGGTGGCGGTTGCCTTATGGATATGGGCGTGCATTGTATTGATTTGATGCAATACATTACTGGAAGTAAAGTGAAAAAAGTAATGGCGCTTAACAATACACTGTCATTCCAATATGAAGTGGAAGATACCTCTACTGTCTTGATGCAATTGGAAAATGGCTGTCAGTGTGTGGTACAGTCGAACTTTAATATTCCGGATGCTGCTGCTAAATGGCGTTTGGAATTTTTCGGAGAGCAAGGACGTCTCTTGGGGGATAATGTTATTGGACAGATTGATGGCGGGGCCTTAGATGCTATGCTCTTGGAAAAGCAGGGAGATTACAACGCAACGCAGGATACAAATGAAGCGACTGCACAAAGTGAGGATGTGGAATTTGGAAACATGTATGCAAGAGAGATTGCAAGTTTTTCTGACTCTCTTTTGAACGGCACACCGGTAGAAGTGCCAGCAACAGAAGCTGTATATGTACAAAAAGTTATGGAAGCAGCCTATGCGGCAAGTGAAGATGGTTGTGTAAAAGAGATGTAAAGATAAAGAAACGCAAGATTGTTAAGATACAATCTTGCGTTTTCTCATATATACAAAAGGATAAACAATAGCAGCAAATACGATTGCGCCTATCACATCTATTACGGAATGTTGTTTTAAAAACATGGTAGATAAAATAATCAGTGTTGCAAGTATGGCAGATGCTATCTGAAGCCATGTGACTTTCTTAAGATGCTTACTTTTGGCAACGGCCACTGCTACTGCAATGGAGTTATACACATGGATGCTTGGAAAAACATTTGTTGCAGTATCTGCTTTCCATAATCCCTTACATATATCCACAAAGATGTTTTCTCTTGCAAAGGAGGTTGGCCTTAACATCAATCCATTTGGAATAATAATGGATATGATGAGAAAGAATGTCATACCACTGATTAGGAATGCTGCCAACTGATAAAATTCCTTTTTGTCCTTAAAAAAGAAATACACTACAAATACAGCAACATAAGCAAACCAAAGTAAATATGGTACGATGAAATGTTCGATAAATGGAATTTTCTCATCCAATGTCGTATGAATCAGATAAAATTCATCGGTTACAGTTTTTTCCAACCAGAAAAAACATGTCAAATAAATTGGCGCATAAAGAGCCACCCATATATGATTATATTTTTTGAAAAAATCCTTCATAGTTATGATCCCTTCTAGTCAATTCTCGGAGATTATATCACGAAATATTCCGGCTCACAACTACCTTTAGAATTTCTTCATAATTTTTTGTAAAGTCTTAATTTTTCGTAATGACACGTAGCTTGTTCTGTTCACATTTTACGGAAACTTTTTTCTGTAAAAAGATTGGTTCGCCGTCTGTGTGTAGGGCAAGCGCTTGCTTGGATTCTACCTGTATGTGTTTTGCACTATAGATATATATGCCTTTGAATTTGGTATGATGACCTTTATAGGCAGTTGGAAGAATCCGGAGTACTTTCCATTTTGGTATGCCGGAAGCTATCATAATATCAATCTTGTCGTCATCATTTTTCGCATCTGGTGTAAACATAAAGCCTCCGCCTTCGTAGCGGTTATTCATAAATGCTACAAAATAAGTGGCAGGGAAACGCAATACTTTTTCTTTGTCCAAGGTAATGATAACCTCATCCGGTTTCTGCACAGATAAGCGATGTAATGCAATCATTACATAAGTTAGTTTACCAAGTCCGAGCTTGTTTAATACATATTTAACACGAGAAACAACCACTTCGTGGCAGATGGCAGCATCAAATCCCATGCCGGCACTGACTGCGAAATTACGTTTTCTATTATTATATTTGATAACACCTACATTCATAGGGTGGAGGTGTGTTTGGTCTAAAATAAGTTCCAAAGCTTCCTTTGGGTCTGTTGGCAATTCTAAGCCTCGGGCAAAGTCATTGCTAGAACCAATTGGAATGTAACCTAATATCGTTTTTTCGTAATCGACAATGCCATTTACGACTTCGTTGACCGTTCCGTCTCCGCCAAGTGCCACTACAACATGCTCTTCGTCATCCGAAGTAATCTTGTGGGCAATGGAGGTGGCGTGTTTTTGATATTTTGTAAAATACACGCGGTATTCAATCTTTCGTTCTTTTAAAATGTTCTCTAATTCTGTCCATACTTGATGTCCAAGTCCTGAGCGGGCATGCGGATTTACGATAAAATGATACATAGATAGATCCTCCTCTTTTGTATAATGGTATTATAGCACTTTTAATTGTGATTTTCTACATTGACGTGCAAGAAAATAAAAGTTAAAATGTTAGCAGGAAATGCCAGAGGAGGTATAAGTTATGCAGACAAAATTGATAGAAAAATTTAAAGAAACGTTTGGCGCGGATGGTGATATTCGTGCATATTTTGCTCCGGGACGAGTGAACTTAATCGGAGAACATACAGATTACAATGGTGGGCACGTATTTCCATGTGCATTGACACTAGGTACATATGGAATTGCAAGAAAGAGAGAAGATAATAAACTTCGTTTTCTTTCGGCAAATTTTGAACAATTTGGTGTTATGGAATCCAGTCTTGATGATTTGGTTCCATCGGAAGCAGCGAATTGGACGAATTATCCAAAGGGTGTGATGTGGGCTTTTGAAAAGAGAGGATTCAAGCTTACAAGTGGACTTGATATTATGATCTATGGAAATATACCGAATGGTTCTGGACTTTCGTCTTCTGCGTCGTTAGAAGTGTTAACCGGAGTTATCTTAAAAGATATGTTTGGCTTTGATGTTAGTATGACTGACATCGCACTTATTGGTCAATATTCAGAAAATAATTTTAATGGTTGCAACTGCGGAATTATGGATCAATTTGCAAGTGCAAATGGTAAAAAAGATCATGCGATTTTCCTCGATACGAATACGTTGCAGTATGAGTATGCACCAGTCGTATTGGAAGATGCGAAGATTGTGATTGTAAATAGTAAGGTAAAACACAGTTTGGTAGATTCGGCTTACAATGATAGAAGAAACGAATGCGAAACTGCATTGAAAGAATTGCAATCCGTTGTAGATATCAAAGCACTTGGTGAGTTATCAGAAGAGGAATTCGAAGCACATAAAGATGCAATTACATCGGATATCTGCAGGAAGAGAGCAAAGCATGCAGTTTACGAGAACCAAAGAACCATCCGTGCAGTTGAAGCTTTGAAAGCAAATGATATAGAAACATTTGGAAAACTTATCAACGCATCTCATGTATCTTTGCGTGACGATTATGAAGT
>JAZRCJ010000002.1:0-3462 GCA_045659705.1 Faecalimonas sp. | reverse complement strand
GTTGCAAAAGAATATTTGAAGAAAAAAGAATCATTAAAGACATATGATATCAATATGTTTTTACTTGAGTCTGCTCGTTTGAAAGATGAAATTGTAAAATTAGACGAGATGCTTTCCAATACACAAAGAGAATTAGATCGTGCAAATGCAGAGTATGAAAACACAAAGACAGAGTACGAAGCAATCGAATTGCAGACAGATGAATTGGACGCTTCTTTGGAGCATGCAAAACGCCAGTTAAATGAAACGACGTTGTTAAAACAACAGTTGGAAGGCCAGATTGAATTATTAAAGGAACAGATCAATACTGCTCGCATGAATGATGAGCATTTAGAGCAACGTTCTAAAGTCATTAGCACAGAACTTTCGGAGAGAGAAAACCAACTTTCTATACTTGCAAAGGATAAGGAAGAATTAGAAAGTGCTATTTCGGGAATTGAATCAGAAGAACAGGCAGCACA
This sequence comes from Faecalimonas sp., assembly GCA_045659705.1. GTDB lineage: Bacteria > Bacillota > Clostridia > Lachnospirales > Lachnospiraceae > Faecalimonas. The sequence continues at coordinate 3,001 of JAZRCJ010000002.1, read as the reverse complement.
GAATAAGTTAATAGAGATTCAGACAAAGATAGCGGAACTTTCAGGTGCTGTTGCACAGGGCAAGAATGATATTATTGAACTATTAAACAATCGCTCTTCTACAAAGGCAAAGATTCAAAAATATGATACCATGATGGAACAGATTCACGTGCGAAAAGCGGAAGTGAATCAAAAATTAATTACTATCCAGAGTGAAGTAAGTGCACAGGAATTGTTAGCCGCACAGCATGAAGAAGAACTGAAAGTGATTTCCGCGCAGATTATTGAGATGGAAGAAGAGAGAAAAGCTCACGAAAAATCCATCGATGATTTACAGTTGCAGATTACGGAAAAAACAGAAAAACTTCATGAAGTTCAGACTTCTTTCCACAGAGAAGAATCTAAGTTGGAATCTCTCAAAAACATGACGGAAAGATACGAGGGTTATGGAAACAGTATTCGTCGTGTTATGGAAAAGAAAAATCAGGAAAAGGGAATTCATGGTGTTGTTGCAGACTTAATTAAAGTAGAGTCAAAATATGAGGTGGCTATTGAGACTGCACTTGGTGGCAATATTCAGAACATCGTAACGGATGATGAAGAGACAGCCAAACGTTTGATTTCATTCTTAAAACAGAATAAATTTGGTCGTGCAACATTCCTTCCACTTACTGCTATTGGTAACGGTGATAAATTTTCAAAAAAGGAAGCTTTGGAAGAAAAAGGTGTAATTGGGCTTGCAAGCAAGCTGGTGAAGGTGGAAGAACAGTATAAAGTTCTTGCAGAACATTTGCTTGGAAAAACTATTGTTGTAAAGAATATTGATGATGGAATTGCACTGGCGCGCAAGTACAAGCAATCCTTGCGTATCGTAACCTTAGAAGGGGAATACTTAAATAAAGGCGGAGCCATCTCTGGTGGTGCATTTAAAAATGCAAGCAATCTCCTTGGAAGACGTCGTGAAATCGAAGAGATGGAGAAGAATGTTCTTCGTTTTAAAGAGCAGATTGTGACCATTGAAAAGGAAATTGACACAGATAAAGCAGCTCGTACAGAGTTCTATGCAAAGATTGAAAGTCTCAAGCAAAAATTACAAGAGGCATATGTCATTCAAAATACAGCTAAGATGAATTTTGATCAGGCAAACCTCAAAAAGGAAGAAGCTTGCTTAAATGCTCGCATGATGGGAGAGGAAAGCGCTGTTTTAGACGGACAAATAACGGAAATCAGCGATAACCACGAGTCAATTCAGATCGAGCTTGAAGTGTCAGAAAAACAAGAAGTGGAATTAAATGCACACATTGAGCAAAGCCAAAAAGAATTGGAAGAAATTCGAGTATTAGAGACGGCTCAATTGCAAGAGACAGAAAAAGTACATTTGAATTTGGCTTCATTTGAGCAAAAGAAACAGTTCCTTTTGGAAAATGAAGGACGTATCAACGAGGAGATTAATAAGTTCCACGAAGAACTTAAAAACCTTGACATCAGTAAGGGCGATGCGTCTGAAGAAATCAAAAAGAAAGAAGAACAGATTGAAGATATTCAGCGTACAATTGAAAATTCAAAAGAACTTTTTGATGAAATCCAAGTTGAGATTGAACGTTTTAGCAAAGAAAAAGAAGAGCTTAACAAAAAGCACAAAGAATTTCTTGCAAGACGAGAAGAACTTAACAAACACATGTTGGAACTTGATAAAGAAGCATTCCGCTTAAGTAGCAGACGAGAAGGTTATGAAGAGGCTACAGAAAAACAGATTAATTATATGTGGGAAGAATATGAACTCACTTATAATATGGCCTTAGAAATTAGAGATGAAAATTTGACAGACCTTGCATTTATGAAAAAGCAGATTCAGCTTTTGAAAGGGGAAATCAAAGCACTTGGAAATGTGAATGTCAATGCCATTGAAGATTACAAAGAAGTGTCAGAACGTTACACCTTCTTAAAAACTCAGCATGATGACTTGGTGGAAGCAGAGGCTACGTTAGTTCAGATTATCGAGGAACTCGACCAGGCGATGAGAATCCAATTCCAAGAACAGTTTGCAAAAATTGGTAAGGAATTTGACTCTGTATTTAAACAATTATTTGGTGGTGGAACAGGTACCCTTGAACTGATGGAAGACGAGGATGTATTAGAAGCAGGTATCCGTATTATTGCACAGCCACCTGGAAAGAAATTGCAGAATATGATGCAGTTATCTGGTGGTGAAAAGGCACTTACGGCCATTTCGTTATTGTTCGCAATACAGAACTTAAAACCGTCACCTTTCTGTCTTCTTGATGAAATTGAGGCGGCGTTGGATGACTCTAATGTAGACAGATATGCAAGATATTTACATAAGTTGACAAAACATACACAGTTCATTGTTATTACCCACAGAAAGGGAACTATGACTGCGGCAGACCGACTTTATGGTATTACCATGCAGGAAAAGGGTGTTTCTGCACTGGTTTCTGTTGACTTGTTAGAAAAAGAATTAGATGATTAAGTAGGAGGCTATTATGGGAGAAGAAAAGAAAGGCTTTTTTAAACGGTTGGTATCCGGGCTTGCAAAGACAAGAGATAACATTGTATCCGGTATTGACAGTATTTTCAGTGGATTTTCCCATATTGATGATGATTTTTACGAGGAATTGGAAGAAATCTTAATTATGGGTGATTTGGGTGTACATGCAACCATGGACATTATTGAAGATTTAAAAAAGAAAGTAAAAGAACATCACATAAAAGAACCTGCTGATTGTAAACAGTTCTTGATTGACAGCATAAAAACGCAGATGGATGTGGGCGAAGCGGCCTATGAATTCGAGTCAAAAACTTCGGTTGTACTGATCATCGGTGTAAATGGAGTGGGAAAAACCACGACCATCGGAAAACTCGCAGGAAAATTAAAAGCCCAAGGTAAAAAAGTGGTACTTGCAGCGGCGGATACTTTCCGTGCGGCGGCAGGAGAACAACTAAAAGAGTGGGCCCATCGAGCAGATGCGGATTTGATTGGTGGCCAGGAAGGCTCCGATCC
>JAZRCJ010000001.1:0-14514 GCA_045659705.1 Faecalimonas sp. | reverse complement strand
CCATTGTGGCCATTCTTGCGGCGTACTTTTTTATCGCGGATAGAGAAGAAGTACTTCTTTGGATAAAGAAAGTGACACCGGAACCGATCACCAGAAGAATGTCTATGGTATTTTCTAATTTGAAATATGCAGTGGGCGGATACTTCAAGGCCCAGTTTAAGATTATGGGAGTGGTGTTTGCGATTCTCGTAATTGGATTTGCCATTATAGGAGTTGAACATGGAATTGTCCTTGGAATTCTCATTGCATTTTTAGATTTCTTTCCGTTCTTTGGAACGGGAACAGCTATGATTCCGTGGGTGGTATACAAGCTTTTGGTAAAAGATTATAGAATGGCAATCTTTCTTTTCATTTTGTATGCTATTACCCAGATTGTAAGACAATTGATTCAACCGAAACTGGTGGGTGATAGTGTAGGATTAAAACCGCTTCCAACATTGGTGTTCTTATATATTGGGTATAAAGTTGGAAGTATTTTAGGTCTTATTTTGGCAGTGCCGATAGGGCTTATCCTTATCAATATGTACCGTGCAAGAGCATTTGATTATATCTTGGATGATGTGAAGATATTGGTGCGTGGAATTATTGGGCTCAGAAAGTAAACCAATGTTTGACTATATTGGCAAATACTGCTATAATGTACGTAGCAGTATGAGTCGAAAACATAACGAAAAAACAGAGAAATGGAGAAATAGTTATGAGTGAATACAAGGGTATGGCTATTGGAGTATTTGAACTGGATAGTGAATGTGCTTGTTTTGTTGCATTAGATGCAGCAGCAAAGACAGCAGATGTTAAAATTCAGTCAGTAGAAAGAAATCGTCTTGGAGCAGGAGCTTGCGTGAAGATGAGAGGAAGCATTTCAGATGTAAAAGCAGCGATGGATGCAGCACTTGCAGCGGCTCGTCCGATTGCACAGGTAGTATCACATACAGTTATCGCAGCACCGGATGCAGGTACAGAGCTTGCAGCGGCAATGACAATTAATAAATAGGAAGGAAAGTAGAGGGTATTGTTATGAAATATGGAGCATTCGGATTAGTGGAAGTTCTTGGTGAAGCCAATGGCGTAATAGTGACAGACCAGATGCTGAAGACTTCTGAAGTATATTATGAAACACAAGATACAAAGTGTGGAGGACATGTTTTAATCTTTGTAGGTGGTGATGTTTCAGCTGTACAGGCGGCTGTAGAAAGAGTGCAACAGAACCCACCATGTAAGGTTTTTGCATCGGCAGTAATTTCTAATCCATCAGAAGAGATGGTGCGTATCGTAGAAGAATTCAAAGCAAGAAGAGCGAAGAAGTAATGGATTTAACAAAAGGACCAATTTTAAAAGTATTAACAAAGCTGGCGCTGCCTATTATGGCGTCAGCTTTTTTGGCAACTGCATATAATATTACAGACATGGCGTGGATCGGAATGTTGGGGTCAGAGGCTGTGGCCGGCATCGGTGTGGGCGGTATGTATATGTGGCTTTCCAGTGGATTGGCCACGCTTGCAAGAACAGGCGGACAAGTGCATGTGGCACAGTCCCTTGGGAAAGGCGATAAGGAGGCGGCTGTGAAATATGCCACGGCATCTTTGCAACTGGCTCTTGTGTTTGGCGTACTATTCGGTGCAATATGTCTGGTGTTTACAGATCCACTCATTGCATTTTTTAGGTTAAATGGAGCAAATGCAATCGCAGCAGCGAGAACATATATTAAAATTGCTTGTGGTGGCGTTGTTTTTTCTTATATAGGGATTGTTTTTACTGGCCTTTGCACTGCGCAAGGAGATTCGAAAACACCCCTTAAAGCGAACTTTATAGGCCTTGTTATCAATATGATCTTGGACCCGTTATTGATTTTGGGTGTAGGACCATTTCCGAGACTTGAGATGGCGGGAGCAGCAATTGCCACCGTGCTTGCGCAGGTAATTGTATTGGCCGTTTTGCTTTTTTATCTTGGAACAAAAAGGCAGAAAGATAATATCATTAGAAAGGCCAATGTACTTACGAGACCTGAGGCTATTTATGTAAAGAGGGTCTTTTCTTTGGGTGGGCCAATTGCCCTTCAAAGTACGTTGTATTGTGGTATTTCTATGGTGCTTACCAGATTGGTGACAAGCTTTGGCGATGGTGCTATAGCAGCCCAGCGTGTGGGCGGACAGATAGAATCCTTGTCGTGGAATACGGCGGATGGTTTCAGCTCTGCCATAAATGCCTTTGCGGCTCAAAATTTTGGCGCAAAGAAGATGGACAGAGTAAAACGGGGATACAATGTATCTGCTTTAACCATGGGAGTGTGGGGAGCATTTGTAGGACTTGTTTTTCTTGTATTTCCAAAACAGATTGCGGAAATCTTTTTCCATGAAGCAGATGTTGTTGCAATTGCAGTGGACTATCTCCGGATTATTGGGGTAGGGGAAGCCTTTATGTGTATCGAATTAATGGGAGTAGGTGCCATATCAGGGCTTGGAAATACAAAGATTTGTGGAATCATCAGTGTGGTCTTGACGGGGATGAGAATTCCTCTTGCATATATGTTGAGTAGGACATCTCTTGGACTAAATGGTATTTGGTGGGCACTTACCATAACAAGCATCTGCAAAGGTGTTGCCTTCCACTTGGCGTTTAAGAGGGAGATGGCGAAAAAGAGAAGTTAGAATCATACGGGTGAAAGAATGAAAAAATTATATGAAAAGAGTCCTATCTGGTTTGCGCTGGCATGGATTATCGTATATGTGGTTGGCACCAGCATAGCAGATGGGGTGTCGGAGACAATTGGAATTGAAAAGAGTATCACGTTCGTGCTACATATTGTGTTAAGTGTAATTGCACTTGTGTGGTTAAAAAAGAATGGACTATATCGTGAGTTTGGATTGTGCAAAAGCGATGTGCCGGCATCTAGATTTTTGTACTATATTCCGCTGGTTATCATGGTGTCTTGTAATCTGTGGTTTGGAGTTACATTGAATTTGTCGGTACATGAAACATATCTTTATGTTTGCAGTATGATTTGTGTGGGATTTTTAGAGGAACTGATTTTCCGCGGATTTCTATTTAAGGCAATGGCAAAAGACAATATCAAAGCCGCAATTATCGTGTCTAGTATTACATTTGGAATTGGTCATATCGTCAATTTGATCAATGGAAGTGGGGCGCAGTTGATTCCAAACCTTTGTCAAGTTTGCTATGCAACAGCATTTGGTTTCTTGTGTGTACTTATCTTTTACAAAGGGAAAAGCTTGCTGCCATGCATCATTGCACATAGTGTCATGAATGCATTAAGTGCTTTTGCAAATGAAGCAAATAAAAGTCAAAGTGCAGACATTATGGTGTCTGTGATATTGTGCGTAATCCCGCTTGTTTATATCGGTGTACTCTTAAAGACATTGCCGAAGGAGTAAAAGATTGTATTAAAAGAAAAAACATTTACATAAAAGAGAATGAGAGGATAAAAAAGATGGCCATAGAAAGAGTGAGAGAGTATTTTAAAACAAAAGGTATGGAAGACAGAATCCGTGAGTTTGAAACTTCAAGTGCGACTGTGGCACTTGCGGCTCAGGCGCTAGGATGCGAAGAATGTCGTATTGCAAAAACTTTGTCTTTTCATGTTGGCGAAAAAGTGGTATTGGTTGTGGCTGCAGGAGATGCCAAGATTGACAATGCAAAATACAAGGCATTCTTTGGAACGAAAGCAAAGATGCTTGCTTTTGATGAGGCAGAATCGTTAATAGGACATGCAGTTGGTGGTGTTTGCCCATTTGCAGTGAATGAAGGTGTTTTAGTTTACTTGGATGAGTCTTTGAAGCGTTTTGAAACTGTATTCCCAGCCTGTGGAAGTTCCAATAGTGCCATTGAACTTACGATGGAAGAACTAGAATTATATTCGGGTTTTGAAGTATGGGTTGATGTTTGTAAATTGGCGTAAAGTGAAAAAGGAGTTTTAAATGAGAAGAAGTAGAGCAGATTGGGAATTGAAACATGGTGAGAGCAAAAGAGATGTTCGTTTGGCAAAATTTTATCGTTATGGGTATTTTCTTTGCTCTTTTGGAATTGCAGCTGTTTTAGAATTCTTAGATCTGGGAAACGGAATCGGAATGTTTTGGATAGGGCTGACCATATTTTTTTATGGAATATATACTATGCTTATTATGAGGAAGCCAGAGCGGCATTTTTTGCTTGCTATGCTTGATTCGGAGCATCAAGAAATGAAACTATCTGGAAGTGGTTACGATATGTTTAAATTGCAGGAATGGAGACGCGATTCACGAATACTAGCAATATTTTGCATTGTCTTAGGAGTAGTATGCATGATTATGCCTATAGTTGTTAGATAGATGTTTTTTGGAGAGGAAGGAACTTAAAATAATGAGTATCATCAGACTTATGACAGCAGAAGATAAAGAAAATGTATTGGAGATGATGCGTGTGTTTTACGCATCGCCGGCAGTGTTGAGCAATGGTTCGGAAGAGATTTTTTTAAATGATATTGAGAACTGCGTAAATGAAAGTCCATATTTGGAAGGATACATATTTGAAGATGCTGGGAAAATACAGGGTTATGCAATGGTAGCGAAAAGCTATTCTACAGAGTTTGGCAAGCCGTGTATGTGGATTGAAGATTTGTATGTTAAAGATGAGTGTCGAGGCCGGGGGATTGGAAGTAAATTCCTCAAGTATATGGCAGAAAAATATTCGGATGCTATCTTGCGTTTGGAAGTAGAGGAAGAAAATGAGAGAGCCGTTCATGTGTATAAAAAGAATGGATTTGAAGTGCTTCCTTACATGGAAATGAAAAGGTAAGAAATACCCTTTCAGTTTATGCAAAGTTTGACTTTTGTGATAGTGACTAAATTATGAAAATCAATGGAAGTGCCACAAGTCTAAAAAGGTTAGATTTGTGGCACTTGTTTGTTGAAATTGAGTTATATATCCTTATCTGATTTGCAATCGATTAAATTATCTTTAATTCGTTCAATACTTTTATTATGAGCCAGAGATTGCATTTGATAATAAGCTACACTACGCAATTTCTTGAGTCGTTCGCTCATAGGAATGCCATCACGAATCATATCAGCATTCATACTTTCGATATTTACTAATATGATAAGCTGTTCCACACTTGCGTAATCTCGCATATTTTCTTTTTTGTTTCCTGTTTCATCACGCCATTGCTTTGCGGTTTTTCCGAAGAGTGCCATGTTTAGCATATCTGCTTCGTTAGCATATTTATAGTTGATTTCTTGTGGAGTAAGTTCCGGAGAAATTAAAAACTTTTTGATTGCATCGGTATGTATTCGATAATTAATTTTCGATAGTTCGCGTTTGCTATCCCATCCAGATGTGAGTTTCTCTGCTTCTTGGGTTTTAAGACGTTGGTAGTCTTTAATAATGTAAAGCTTAAATTCGGGAGAAATCCATGAAGCAAACTCAAAAGCGATATCCGAATGTGCGTAAGTTCCGCCATAACGTCCTGCATGGGATGTTATACCAATGGCATTCATTCGCTCTATCCATTGTTTGGCAGTCAATACTAAGCGTCCAGGCTCATTTCTAACCGTATGAAATTCCATACGGTTAAAGTTTGGATTATATAAAGTTTCCCATGCAGCAAGAAAATCAATTGTAGAGTATGAACTTAACCAATTTGATATAACGATTCTTGGGTCATTAGGATTTTTATATTTAGCGATGTCTGTTAATGAGATGTAGTCATTTTGTTGTTCGGATGAGAGTAATACAGAAATTTCTGCGCCATTTGCCTTAATAATCATAATCAACGTCCTCCTTGTATGTATAGGAATATTATATCACAAAACAAACATATGTTCTATATAAATTTGCTGTTTTTTATTTTCTTATTTGAATATGTTTACAGAAGGGGCTGATGTGCAAGGCTGTAGCGGGTTCATGATGTCAACATATGAGAGCAGATTACAAATGCCAATATTCGGGTTCAAGGTCCTCTTGGCGTGAAGTTAGGAGCGTAAAGTTATGCAACTTTAAGCGTATCCTGTTATTTATTATTTAGTATTTTGGCAGTTTTGTGAGGTCAGCGTTGAACCTAGTATTTTCATAAAAAGTAATACTTGTTTTTTAAGGGGAAAATCCCACATTTAACAAAAACTTCACTTGTAGTAGTTTGGTATCTGGGTTATAATAGACCCGTATGAAGGGAAGACAAGGAGATACATATGTCAGATAATAAGGATTTTGATGAAGTAAATATAGAGGTGCAGGAAATTGATGACGAGGAAGGATATGAAAGATATTGTTTCCTTTGTCACCGCCCAGAGAGCATCACAGGGAAACTGATGGATTTACCAAATAACATGTCTGTCTGCTCAGATTGTATGAAAAAGAGTTTTGATGCCATGGCAAATAGTCCAATTGATTTGAGCCAATTGATGAACATGCCGGGGATTCAGTTTGTGAATATGACAGATATGGAGAATATGATGCCGAAGCGTCAGCGTGTGAAAAAGAAGAAAGAAGGCGAAAAGATAGAGCCTATTTTTGATATTAAAGATATCCCAGCACCACACAAGATTAAGGCACAGCTTGATGATTACGTGGTAGGGCAAGAGTATGCAAAGAAGGCAATTTCCGTGGCTGTTTATAATCACTATAAACGAGTGGCTACAGATACGATGGATGAGATTGAGATTGAAAAATCCAATATGCTGATGATTGGACCAACTGGTTCAGGTAAGACTTATCTTGTAAAGACTTTGGCAAAACTTTTGGATGTGCCGCTTGCAATTACAGATGCGACTTCCCTTACAGAAGCAGGATATATCGGTGATGATATTGAAAGTGTGGTTTCCAAGCTTTTGGCTGCAGCGGATAACGATGTGGATAAGGCAGAGCGCGGCATTATTTTTATCGACGAAATTGATAAGATTGCCAAGAAGAAGAATTCCAGTCAACGTGATGTCAGTGGCGAGTCTGTTCAGCAGGGGATGTTAAAACTGTTAGAAGGAAGCGAAGTAGAAGTGCCGGTTGGAGCAAACAGTAAGAATGCTATGGTACCGCTCACGACAGTAAATACAAAAAATATTTTGTTTATTTGCGGCGGAGCATTTCCGGATTTGGAGCAGATTATTAAGGAACGACTGAATAAGCAGGCTTCTATGGGATTTATCGCAGACTTAAAGGATAAGTACGATAAGGAGAAAAACATTCTCTCTAAAGTGACAGTGGAAGACCTTCGCAATTTCGGTATGATACCGGAGTTTATTGGCCGACTTCCGATTATCTTTACCTTACAGGGATTAGACGAGGATATGTTGGTGAAGATTTTAAAAGAGCCAAAGAATGCGATTTTGAAACAGTACCAGAAGTTACTTGCATTAGATGAAGTAAAATTGGATTTTGATGAAAGCGCCCTTCGTGCCATCGCTGCAAAAGCGATGAAAAAGGATACGGGAGCAAGAGCTCTTCGTTCGATTATTGAGGAATTTATGCTAGACATTATGTATGAGATTCCAAAGGATGACAGCATTGGTCAAGTGACTATTACAGAAAATTATATAAACGGAACTGGAGGTCCACTTATTTCCCTTCGTGGACAGGATGCGCTTCCGGGTGAGTAAAATTACATACAGGGAACCTGCTATTATGGCAGGTTCCTTTTTGTATAGAGGACAAGATGGAAGTCATATATTTTACAAAAAGATAAGCAGAGGTTATGATGCCGAATATAGATAGCTGTCGAGAACGCATTTTATCTGAGGATTACAGAGATTTTATCACAGGACAGTTTGATGAACAGATTTTTTCAAAACTTTCAGCAGAAGAAAGGTGTGAGCAAAACGTAGGATTTTTGTATCGTAGTATTTACGTGGATAAGGAAATTGCAGACCCCATCGATTTTGGAAAATATCCTTATAACTCGGTGCCTAATTGTTACACATTGATTGGGACGGAAAGTTTGTTTCAGGCAGGAATTTTACAGATACAAAATTATCCAAATTTGGAGCTTATGGGTGATGGTGTCATGATTGGATTTGTGGATACAGGGATAGACTATGAAAATACAGTATTCCGAAATCTGGATGGTAGTACGAGAATTGCAGGTATCTGGGATCAGACCATTCAAGATGGTAGACCGCCGGAAGGCTTTTTCTATGGAACAGAATATACGCAAGAGGACATTGATGCAGCTCTTGAAGAACAGGAGCCGAAAACCATGGTTCCCACAACCGATACCAATGGACATGGAACGGTGCTTGCCAGCGTAGCTGCAGGAAGCGCGGATGAAACCAATCAGTTTCTGGGAGCAGCACCGGAAGCGACTATTGCAGTGGTTAAATTAAAGCCTGCAAAGAGGTATTTGAGGGATTTTTATCTGATTAAAGAAGATGCCCAGTGTTATCAGGAAAATGACATTATGTTGGGGATACAATATTTACTTAATTTGGCTGAAGAAAGGCAGATGCCGTTAGTTCTTTGCGTTGCCATAGGGACCAATCTGGGAAGCCATGATGGGACGTCGCCTCTTGCCGGCATGCTGGAGATTGTTGCAAATACAACAAATCGGGCACTTGTCATAGGTGGGGGAAATGAGGCGAATCAGAGGCACCATTATTATGGAAAGGCAGAGAATATTAACGATATAAAAGAAGTGGAAATTCGTGTCGGAGACGATGTAGGGGGATTTTGTGTAGAATTGTGGACCGACATTCCAAATCTGATGGCGGTTTCTGTGCAGTCGCCCTCCGGAGAACGGATAGAGCAGGTATCCATACGGCGAAACACAACGGAGGTTTATGATTTTATCTTAGATGGAACAAGACTTACTTTGAATTACATTGTTTTGGTGGAAAATTCAAACGCAGAGTTGGTTTTCATGAGATTTGACAGACCAGTGGCAGGTAATTGGAAAATATTTGTCACGCCACTTTTGCTTGCTCAGGGTGTTTTTCATATGTGGCTTCCGGTGACGGAATTTTTAGATAATGATGTATATTTTTTGGAACCGAATCCTGATTATACCATCACAGAACCAGGAAACATAATTTCCGGAATTACGACGGCGTATTATAATGGAAATGAGAATAGTATTGCTATTCAGTCGGGAAGAGGGTATACTAAGAGTAATCGGGTGAAACCGGATTTGGCAGCTCCGGGTGTAGATGTAGATGGGGTTGCACAAAATAACAGAAGTGTGATAAGAAGCGGTTCCAGTATTGCTGCCGGCATTACGGCGGGGGCAGCAGCACTACTTATGGAGTGGATTGTATATCGGCTTGGTAGGCAGATGCCGGATGCCATGCAGATACGCAATCTTTTAATACTCGGTGCTGAAAAAAGGCCGGATGAAGAATATCCAAACCGAGAATGGGGCTATGGCAAACTGAATCTTTATAACACGTTTGACGTCCTTCGAAGGATATAATCACACAGAAAAGGAGAAAGTTATGAAAGAATTTTTAGAAACCTTAGGGAAAAAGATTGCAGAAACAGCAGAAGTTGTTGGGAAAAAGACTGGTGATATGGTAGACACAGTTACACAAAAGACAGGTGAAATTGTGGAAGAACAGAAAATGAAAAGTCAGATTCGCACCCTTACAAAGGGCAACAACAGAGACTTTGCAGATATAGGAAAGATGATTTATGAACAGTTTAAAAATGGTGAAGTTGTAGATATGCAGTTCGTAGAATTGTGTGAAGCAATTGAAAAGCGTGACGAAGCAATTGAAGTGTTTAAGAAGCAGATTGCAGAGCTGAAGGATTTGGATGTCTGTCCAAGTTGTCAGTCAAGCTTAGAAAAAGGAGCAGTGTATTGCTCAAAATGCGGAAAGCCACTTCATGAAGCTGATGATGTTGTGGAAGAAGAATTTGAAGACGAAGAGTAAAAGAATGGGGAGTGTCTTATGACGCTCCCCATTCTTTTATCTGTTCTAATATAATATTCATTAAGTTTGTTCTTGCTTCCACACTAGCCCAGGCAATGTGAGGTGTGATAAGTAAGCGTTTGCTGTCTTTGATAGAAAGAAACGGACTGTCTTTACTCATTGGCTCTTTCACAAGCACATCCAAACCTGCAGCCGCAATCTTGTGTTCGTTCAAAGCGTTTGCTAAATCTTCTTCTACCACAATGGCGCCACGACCGACATTTAAGAAAATCGCAGTCTCTTTCATTTTTGCAAAGGCGTCCTTATCCATCAGATTTTCAGTATTTTCATCAAGTGGTGCGTGAACAGATACAATATCGGAAGTGTGAAGTAGGGTATCAAAGTCTACTCGTGTATATCCGTCTTGGTTGTTTTTGCCAGAAGTAGAATAGTAGATGACATTTGCACCGAAAGCTTTTGCGATATCTGCAACCCTACGGCCGATATTTCCCAGTCCAATGATGCCCCATGTCTTGCCACAAATCTGATGGAAGTGCTCAGCAAAATGAGTGAAAATGGTATCGTTTACATATCGTTCTTCCTTCACATATTTATCGTAATAATCTAATTTTTCCAATAAGTAAAATAGCATGGCAAAAGTATGTTGTGCCACGGATTCTGTGGAGTAACCTGCTACATTGCGCCACTCAATGTTTCGCGTGGCAAGATAATCTTTGTCCAGATTGTTTGTTCCTGTCGCAGTGACACATACTAACTTTAAGTTTTTGGCCTCGCCTATGGTATTTTCATTAATCTGTACCTTGTTTAAGACGATGACATCTGCATCCTTCGTGCGTTCTTTTGTTTCTTCAGCGGTAGAAAAGTCATATTTTACGACTTCGCCCAAAGCATCAAATCCACGAAGATCGATGTCTTCTCCAATAGTTTTTACATCTAAAAATACAATTTTCATAATGGTTTATCACCTCATAAATTTATCCTTGATACTGTGTTTATTATAGAGAGTAATGCCTAGAAAATCAATGGTGAGTATGATAAAATATGGAAAGACAAAGAAAAAGGAGAAATGGTTTATGATACAGGATATTATGCCACACCAATATCATAATGAATATAAAGCAATCAAACCTAGAAGAGAAGACTTTGTGGTATTTTGCGAAAAAGGAACGATGCTGGTAAAATACGAAAACGGCGAAATTGCATTTCCAACCTTTCATGATATGTTGGAGAAGAATCCGAAACTATTAGAAGAAGCCACATATTTATTTGAAATAGACGATATGAGATTCTTCCTCGTTTGGAATATGACGGTTCCAAAGGCAAAGGATTGGTATTACCTGAAAAAGAAAGATTGTAGGGAAGCAGAACCGATGTATCTTGCTTTTGCTGCGATTACTGCATTTCAATTGCACGACTGGTATGAAAGTCGCAAGTTTTGTGGAAAATGTGGGAAGACTATGGTACACGATGAGCGGGAACGCATGATGCGGTGTCCTATTTGCGGACAAATGGAATACCCAAAGATTGCGCCGGCAGTTATCGTGGCGATTATAAATGGAAATCGCCTGTTGCTATCAAAGTATGCCGGTCGTGACTATAAAAAGTATGCACTCATAGCAGGATTTGCGGAAATAGGAGAGACCATCGAAGAGACCGTAGGGCGAGAAGTAATGGAAGAAGTAGGCTTGAAGGTAAAGAACCTTCGCTTTTACAAGAGCCAGCCATGGTCTTTTACAGATACCTTGCTATTTGGATTTTTTGCAGAGTTGGATGGCGAGGATAACATCGTATTGGATGAAACAGAACTTGCCACGGCGGAATGGTTTGAGAGAGAAGATATTCCGGTTGCGCCAAGTCGCAGTAGTCTGACCAACGAGATGATTATGGTATTTAAAGAGGGAGGAGAAGGAAAGGTATGAAAGAGATAAAACAGACAGTTTTTGATTTTTTTATCAACTTTATCGGCTGTATGTTTATTGCCACAGGAATTTATAATTTTGCTGCGGCATCTGATTTTCCGGTATCAGGTATTTCTGGCATAGCGGTGGTATTGTATCATTTCTGGCATTTGCCAATTGGTATTACCACGTTGGTTTTAAATATTCCCATTATTGTAGGTTGTTATAAGGTGTTAGGAAAACGCTTTTTACTAAAATCGCTTGTCACCATGGGAATGCTGACAGTGGCAACGGACATCATTGCACCGATGTTGCCGGTGTATCAGGGAGACATTATGCTGTCTGCTATTTGTATGGGAGTCCTTTCCGGAATTGGATATGCGCTTATCTATATGCGGGATAATTCCACAGGAGGTATGGATTTTGTGATTATGGCCATTCGCGCAAAAAAACCGTATATATCATTCGGAAAATTGATTATCATTTTGGATTTTAGCATTGTATTAGTTGGAGGCCTTTTGATGGGTGGCCATGTGGACAAGATTATCTACGGTATGGTCGCCACTTATATCTTATCCGTAGTTGTGGATAAATTGATGTACGGATTAGATGCTGGAAAAATGTCCCTGATTGTGACAGAAAAAGGACAGGAGGTAGCAGATAAGATAGATGAGCTGACTGGACGAGGCTCCACACTTTTAAAAGGTGTCGGAAGTTATACCCAGGCAGATAAACAAGTGGTTATGTGCGCCTGCAATAACAAGCAGATGCACATGGTACAAAAAGCTGTAAAAGAGGTTGATAAAACCGCTTTTCTTGTGACAATGGAATCGAATGAAGTAAGAGGGGAAGGTTTTAAACCTCACTAAACGAAAAAGGGGACGTAGCAAATATTTACTACGTCCCTAATTATTATTTTGCGTAAAGTTTAATCAATTCTAGAATCATCTGAACTGCCAAATCCATACCTTCCGCGGTGCAATGCTCGTATGGTCCATGGAAGGCATATCCGCCGGTTCCTAGGTTTGGACAAGGAAGCCCATGGAAGCTAAGGTAAGAACCGTCTGTACCACCGCGTACTGGACGGCAAATCGGTGTAATGCCAGTGTTCTCGGCAGCTTCTTTTGCATAATCAATTAGGTGCATGCAATCTTTGATGATTTCATACATATTTTGATATTCTTGTTTGATGGTCAAGGTAACTGTTCCTTCGCCCCACTTTTCATTCATAGCCTTTTCGATAGAGCGCATTGTGTTTTGGCGTTCTTCGAATTTGGCGGCGTCGTGATCGCGGATGATGTAGCGAAGGGTTGCGTTGCTACAGTCCCCTTCCATATCAATCAGATGGAAGAAACCTTCGTATCCTTCGGTGTCTCGCGGTGTTTCGCCGGTCGGGAGAAGGCTGTTAATCTCCATTGCCACAAGGGCTGCGTTAATCATGGTGTCTTTTGCACTTCCTGGGTGTACGCTAAAGCCATTTACAGTAAAGGTAGCTTCGCAAGCGTTAAATGTCTCGTATTGGATTTCCCCTTCGCAGTCGCCGTCTAAGGTATAAGCGTAGTCTGCGTCAAAGTCTTCTACGTTAAAGCTGTGAGAACCGATGCCGATTTCCTCATCTGGCGTGAACGCAACACAGATTTGACCGTGAGGGATATCTTCTGTCATCAAACGTTCTACCATAGTCATAATCTCAGCGACACCTGCCTTATCATCTACTCCGAGAATGGTAGTGCCGTCAGAAGTGATTAGGGTACGTCCTTTCAAAGAAGTAAGATGCGGAAAATCTTTCACACGAAGTGTGCGTCCGCTATCGCCCAATACGAAGTCTTGACCGTCATAATTTTCTGTAATGACAGGAACAATGTCGTGGTCGCAATAATCAGATACCGTATCAAGGTGAGCCAAAAATCCCAGTTTTGTTTTATCCTCATATCCTTTTGTAGCAGGAATGGTTCCGTAGACAAAGGATTTGTCGTCTACATATGCGTTCTCTACGCCAAGATTTTTAAGTTCTTCAGCCAGGATGTTAGCAAGTTCAAACTGGCACGCAGAAGAAGGAACCGTATTGCTTGTCTCATCGCTTGGTGTGCGAACGGGTACATATTTTAACAGTCTTTCATAAGCTCTCATAAAATGCCTCCTAAAATCTAAATTAGTTATTATTTATTATAAATAGTAATGCTCAGAAAAACAAGTTTTTTGATATACAAATGAACATCGATTGTGGTATACTGTATGGGAAAATAATGGCAAGGTGTTGTATATGAAAAATAGCGGAAAAAGATGGGAACTTGCCCTTCCTTTTATCATAACAATTTTATTATTTGGCGGATTTTATTCCTTCAGCGTGTACTTGGCGGGAGCAATTATTTTGTTGCTCCTCTTTTGGCGTTTGGGAAAGCAGAAAAAGAGCAGAGTGGTAAAGTGTGAGTTGTTCTATGGAAGTATTCTACTTTGTGCATCGGCCCTCGTGAGTGTCATTGCAGGGGTGAATAAAGGGATGGCATGGTATGGATTTTTAAGAGTGCTGGTCTTCGCGGTATGGATCTTTTATCTGATGCAGTTTTCGGCAAAGGAAAGAGATGAGGTTTTGCCGGTGATTCCCTGGAGCGGCGGTGCGGTGGTTCTTATAGGAATACTCAGCCTTTTGCTGTCGAAAATATGGCCTGCAGTTGGAGCACTATTTTGGCAGGCAAAGCGACTGGGAGGAACGTTTCAGTATTCCAATACCTGCGCCCTGTTTTTGCTGATAGGTATGTTAGTTTTAG